>JBAZGP010000211.1:0-6461 GCA_041652835.1 Lutibacter sp.
CCTTTCACATCTTACTTCTCATAACTTTTGCCTACTCCTTTCAACTTTTAACTTCTAATATCTAACTTCTAATATCTAACTTCTAATATCTAACTTCTAATATCTAACTTCTAATATCTAACTTCTAATATCTAACTTCTAATATCTAATATCTAACTTCTAATATCTAACTTCTAACTTTTGCCCATTTCCCAATTACAACCACTTTTTCACATTGTTATAATCTAAATAATAAATAATTTTTAATGAAAAATTATTGGTAGCAGGCTCTTTAAACAAGTTTTCTAAATTTTTTTCAAAGCTCAAGCTTGATAAATTATCTTGATTAAAAATAACGGTTCTGTATAACGCAACCAACTGGCTCCCTGGTGCAAATTCCCATGAATAGCTTAAATCCAAATTCCAGATATTGTAATTGATATCGTGGTTTCCTTGATAGGTACTGGCATTTAAAGTACCTCCATTGTTCAGTTCAAAAAATTCTGAATCGTATTTTACGGGCGACCAATAATGTCTAAATGAAAGTCCTAAGGACGATTTTGTATTGAAATCTAATTTACCAGTTAATGTATTGGTGACGCTTTTTACTTCCCTGTTTCCAAAAATGATGCTTCCGTTTTCTAAATTGGTTACCCAGCCTTTATCGTTTTTTAATTTTGACCATGTCAGCTCATAAATCACCGAAAACTTGTCGGTAAATCGGTAGCGCGGAGAAAAGGTGAGTTCTGTGTATTTATTGTTGAGATCATATCTTTTTGCAAACGTACTTCTTAGGTCAATCGCAAACTTTTTACGATAATCTGAAGAAATCCAGCCACCTACCTCAAAAACAGAATTTTGTTTTAAGAACCTACCTTCAACACGTGGCTCATAAAAATCGTATTGTTGTCCAATATTTGTTTCAAGATTTCCTCCAAAAGCAAATCTTTTTGGAGTCAGAAAGTAAAAATCAAATTCAAAATCATTTTCGGCATAATCATTTGGGCTATTTTGATAATTGATATTGCTTGAAAAAGTGAATTGGTATTCGTCGAATGTTTTTGTGGGTTCAAATATTCTATAAGAGATTTCACCCCAATAATTGGAGAAATTATTTCTACTTTGATAGCCTAAATCATTAATATCATAAGTTTTATTGCTGCGAGAATGCCCTATTTCATACTGATAATTGCCAAATATTTTTGACAACTCAATAAAACCGGAATATCCCGAAGTATTTTTACTATCTTCCAAAACATTGCTTATTTTAATATCTCCGGACATATTGTATTTGTTGCTTTTGTTCGAAATATTAAAAAGCAGACCTGAAACATTGGCGTCTCTAAAAGCACCTTCTCTGGTTACATTTGTATTGACAAAACTAACAGATGAATTTTTATTGAATTGTTGGTCTAAAACCAACACATTGTAATTGGCAAGCGGTTCAGTAACAATTTTCCTAATTTCTTGGGTTGAAGTATTTTTTATTTTTGCTGAAGTCTTTTCAGTGACGGCATTAAAAAAACCTATGCCCAAACCCTTTTTTGTTCTGCCAGAAACTTTAATGGCATTTAACATATTTACTTTGTTTGGATTGTCAATAATTTCTTCATTTTCGGCTAAGTTCGTTTCAACCGTATCATAACCTACTGGCGCATTTCCAACCCTGCGGGAATAAAATAAACCACCTTTGCTGAAAAGTTCGGTACCTTCAGTAAAAAAGGGTCTTTTTTCTGAATATCGTTGTTCAAATGGTCCTAAATTCAAAACCAAATCATCGAATTCAGTTTGCCCAAAATCGGGAATTAAAGTGGCATCGAGGGTAAAACTTTCATTTATACCATATTTTAAATCCAAACCAGCACTGTAATCGGATTCCGAATTTCCATCGTATGATGTATGTGAAACAGAAGCATAAGGCGAAAAACTCAATCGGGTAGGAGGCTTAATATTTTTTAAGCCAGTGATTAAACCCGCATATTGCGTGAATAAGCCAATTTTTTTATCGATGTAATTCCATACGTACTGCTCATTGAGTTTGTTTATTTTTCTGTGAAAATTAACGCCCCAAACTTGATCATTTAAATTGCTGAACCGCAATGTTGAATAAGGAATTTTAATTTCCGCCACCCAACTATTGTCGTTAATTTTAACGTTGCTTTCCCAAACGGCATTCCAACTAAAATCTTCGCCGTTTGAAGAAACTTTAGCATCGCCTTGTGCGCCGGTGCTCATCACTATAAATTCCGTATCATTTTGTCCATCGTTATTTGGGTTGATGGTGATTAAAAAAAAATCAATTTGCCCAAAATCGTCCCTTCCTCCAAATTGCATTGGTATTTCTTTTGGTGAGTCATCATACATAGTTGCGCCAAAATAAATGGCTTCATCATCATACGCTATTTTTACAGTGGTTTTTTTATTTTCTCTTTCCGGTCCGCCATCGCCGGGTCTAAACATGACAAAGTTTTGAGCAGATTCGGCATCTTTCCAAAAATCTTCGTTTAAAACACCATCTATTTTAGGAGTTTTGTCAATTCGCAAAGCATTAACCGATTTAACTTTTAATTGAGAATAGGAGAAGGAAAAAACGAATAAACTTAGTATAAGTAGGACTTTCTTCATCATAGATTAATAGGCGATTTTGTTTTTTTTAACTGAAATATTTAAGACTAAATAAGCAGTTCTTAAATAAATGTTAATATATAGACGACAAAAATAACACATTGTTACACATTGTAAAACTTTTTTAAAATGAACATAAATTTTAATTTTATGATTAGTACATTTGTTCATATTTATAAAAACCTATATTTCTAATGAATTTACACGAATATCAAGGAAAAGAATTGCTAAACAGTTTCGGTGTGAGAATACAACGCGGAATTGTTGCCGATAACCATTTAAAAGCGGTAGAAGCTGCAAAACAGTTGGCTGTTGAAACTGGTACAAGCTGGTGGGTTGTTAAAGCACAAATTCATGCAGGCGGACGAGGAAAAGGCGGCGGTGTGAAATTGGCAAAAAGTTTAAAGGAAGTTGAAACCATTTCCGAAAGCATTATCGGAATGAAGTTGGTCACTCCCCAAACGCCACCACAAGGAAAAAAAGTCCACCAGGTTTTAATTGCTGAAGATGTTTATTATCCGGGAGCCAGTGAACCAGAAGAATATTATATGTCGGTTCTGTTAAACAGAGCTACTGGTAAAAATATGATTATGTATTCTACCGAAGGCGGTATGGATATTGAAACTGTTGCCGAAAAAACGCCTCATCTAATTTTTACTGAAGAAATGGATCCTTTATTGGGATTACAAGCTTTTCAGGCGCGTAAAATCGCTTTTAATTTAGGATTATCTGGGAATGCGTTAAAAGAAATGATAAAATTTGTAACTTCTTTATATTCAGCATTTGTAAATTCTGATGCCACTTTATTTGAAATAAATCCGGTATTAAAAACATCAGACGACAAGATTTTAGCAGTGGATTCCAAAGTTGTTTTGGATGACAATGCTTTATTTCGCCATAAAGATTTAGCGGAGCTAAGAGATTTGCGTGAAGAAAATAAAATTGAAGTTGAAGCCAATGCAGCAGGTTTAAATTATGTTGCTTTAGACGGAAATGTTGGTTGTATGGTGAATGGCGCAGGATTGGCGATGAGCACCATGGATTTAATTAAACAATCTGGCGGAGAACCTGCAAACTTTTTGGATGTTGGTGGTACGGCAGATGCCAAACGTGTTGAAACAGCCTTCAGAATTATTTTAAAAGATAAAAAAGTAAAAGCTATTTTGGTGAATATTTTCGGCGGAATTGTGCGTTGCGACCGAGTGGCACAAGGGGTAATTGATGCTTATAAAAATATGGGAAATTCTATTAATGTACCCATTATTGTACGTTTGCAAGGAACCAATGCAAAAGAAGCGCAAGAGCTCTTAGATGCAAGCGGATTGGATTTAATTTCAGCGACTGAATTTCAAGAAGCTGCAGATAAAGTTCAAAAAGTGCTTGCAGAACTATAAATTAAAAAAGACAGTTGTTCATTCATCAGCCTTTTTAAACAAAAAAACACTTCAATTGAAGTGTTTTTTTTGTTCCGTAGATATTATATAATTAAATATCTTCAAAATTTACATCGGTAAAACTTTCAGATCCTGAGATGGTTTCTTCTGTTTCCTCTGTTCCGTCTGATGGTCTTTTAAAATCCTTTTGGTGACGTTCTGAAATAACTTCTTCACCTTTTTCATTTAAAATATAATTTGTTGCTTCTTTTAGCATATCATTAAATTCAACAAAATCTTCTTTGTATAAATAAATTTTATGCTTTTTGTAATGGAAAGATCCATCGTCATGAGTAAATTTTTTACTCTCGGTAATAGTTAAGTAATAATCTTCGGCTTTTGTTGCTCTTACATCAAAAAAGTAAGTTCTTCTTCCTGCTCTAAGAACTTGAGAGAATATCTCTTCTTGTTCTAAATGTTCATTGTCATTCATATTTAACCCTCTGTTTAATTAATCTTTCTACTCGATTTTGACACAAATCTATAAAAATATTTGACTTATTCCACTATTTTTAAATTTCTTTTTCCAAAAGTTGTTGTTCATACAAATCTTTATAATAGCCTTTAAATTTAATTAACTCACTGTGTGAGCCTTGTTGGATTATTTTGCCTTTTTCCAAAACAAGAATACTATCTGCATTTTTTACTGATGAAATTCTATGACTTACAATAATTGTTGTTTTATCTCGACTTATTTTAAACAGGTTGTTTAAGATAACTTCTTCAGTTTCTGTGTCCACGGCGGATAAACAATCGTCAAAAATCAAAATTTCAGGTTCTTTAATAAGTGCTCTGGCAATGGAAATCCGCTGTTTTTGTCCGCCCGAAAGCGTAACACCTCTTTCCCCAACAAAAGTGTTGTAGCCCAGATTAAATTCAACAATGTTATGATGAATGTAGGCATCTTTTGCAGCTTGTTCAATTTTTTCATCAGAAGCATTTTCATCACCAAATTTAATATTGTTTTTTATGGTGTCAGAAAAAAGGAAAGCTTCCTGCGGAACAAAACCAATGCCTTGGCGCAGATTGTCTAAATTAATTTGTTCAATAGGTTGTTTGTCAATTAAAATTTCACCCGATTTTACATCGTACAAACGGGCAATTAAACCAATAAGCGTTGATTTTCCCGATCCGGTATTTCCCAAAATACCAAGTGTTTTTCCGTTTTCAAGTTTAAAACTTACCTCTTTAAGCGCAGGAATGTTGGTATCATCATAAGTAAAAGAAACGTTTTTAAATTCAATACTTCCTTCGATTTTTGATGGTGTTGTGGTATTGTTTTTAATTTCAGGCTCTTGTTTTAAAAATTCATTGATGCGTTTTTGAGATGCTTCAGCTTCCTGAATGATAGAAGTTACCCAGCCTACAACGGCAACCGGCCATGTAAGCATGTTGATATACATAATAAATTCTGCAATTACCCCTAAAGAAATGGTTCCTTGAATATAGCGCAATCCGCCCACATAAATAACCAGTATATTGCTCAATCCAATCAGCAAAATCATAGAAGGAAAAAACAAAGCCTGAACTTTAAATAAACTAATATTTTTTTCTTTAGAAATATTGGATAAATCTTCAAATTCGGCCATCGATTTTTCTTCAACCCCATAAGATTTTAAGATGCTGATTCCAGAAAAGGTTTCTTGGGCGCTGGCGGTAAGTTTCGATAAATATTGCTGTACAACGGTGCTGCGTTTGTTAATGATCCTGCTCAAATAATAAATTAAGATTGATAAAATAGGCAATGGCAATAAAGTGTAATTGGTTAAAGTGGCATCAATATTATACATTTTAATAATGGCCACAGAAAATAAAACCAGCATATTTACGGTATACATCACGGCTGGACCCACATACATACGCACTTTGCTCACATCCTCACTAATGCGATTCATTAAATCACCTGTTCTGTTTTTCTTGTAAAAATTTAAGGACAATTGTTGATATTGCTGATAAATTTCATTTTTTAAATCGAATTCAATTAAGCGTGACATTACAATAATGGTTTGCCGCATTAAAAATGTAAAGAAGCCCGAAAGCAGCGCAGCAGCCACAATGAGAAGTATGTTATTCAACAATCCAGATTTTACCAAAGCCAAATCGGTAATAATGCCATTTCTGTAATCTTCGGCCACATTTACCGATTCTCCAATAAGCTGAGGAACCTGTAGCGCTAAAACTTTTGAACAAATGGTAATAATGATACCTGTAAAAAGCCGGAATTTGTATTTTAAAAAGTATTTATTTAAGTATTGTAAAGCTTTCATAAAGAATTTAAATGCAATCAATTTTGTAAGATGCGAAGATACGAGAAAAAAAAAGTTTAATATTAAAGTTAGATATTAAAAGTTAAAAGCTCAAAGCTTAAAGTTAAATATTAAAAGTTAAAAGTTAAATATTAGAAGTCAAAAGTAGAGAGGCGAA
>JBAZGP010000212.1:0-6378 GCA_041652835.1 Lutibacter sp.
TAATCAACTTGCTGTTGTGTATATTCATGGCCTACTGCGCCTGAAGCTCTGTGCTCATTATTTGGCGTAGGCAACTCTTCATTTAATTGCTTAAATTTGCTGAGGTTGTAATGCGCTTTTTCAGACGCTGTTTTTTGCTCAACTTCTTGGGCAAAAAAGGAAGTTGAAAAAAAGGTTAATAGGATTGCAACAAGTATTTTTTTCATTTTAAAAAGTGTTAGTTATTCAGATAAATAGAAGTTCAAATTAATTATTTTTGATAAGATAGATATTTTGTCATTAAAATTTTAACAAATCTTTGTCGTTGGATTTCGAAAGATAAAAAGTTTTGTTGAAATCTTTCACTTTTATTTTAACAATATTTTTCTGGTCTGGAAAGTTTTCAATTAAAATATTATTGGTCACTTCAATAGATTTTAGTTCTTTAATATCGCTTATTTCAAGATAGAATCGAACAACATCTCCATCATATTCTTTGCCAAGATATTTATATCCCAAATTTTTTCCATTCACAGCTATTGATAAATGTTCGTTTAGATATTTTTTATAATAAACATCAACATTTTGAATTTCTGTTTTATCTGCCAAATTTAATTGTTTTCCGCTATTTTTATCGAGGGTAAATTCAAGATCTTCTAAATTAACACCCAAAGTAATTTGCAGCGATTGTTGTGCTGCAATATATTCAATTTCGCATAAACTCACGTAATATTTATGCATTGAAAATGCCAATAATGGAAGTGTCACTAAAATTAAAATAAGCTTTTTTAATTGCATAAAGAGGTGTAAATTAGTTAGCTAATAAACAAAAAGTATCTCAAAAGTAAGCATAATACCAATTAAACCTTCAAATGTCGTATAAAATTTGTTTCTTTTTAGCTCATTTGTCGTCATAAAACCTACCGGCAGGCAGGTGAAAGCGTAATTATCACCATGCTTAAACTTTATTTCTAAACGGAACTAAAATTAATTACTCTTTTGTTTGGTTGTACTTTTTACTTTGTTTTATTAAAAAATCTTTCATCAAAAATTCATCACTATTATAAAAGTTTCCTAATCCATTATCTTCACAATAATATAAGAACAAATAAATTTCTTCTTCTTTGATGTTCAGGTGAGCAGTAAAAAAATCTGTACCAACATTTTCAATAACTTGATCAATAAAAAGTTGTTTTTCTTTTTTAAGATGCCTCTCTTCTTCTTTTCTTGCTTTTCTACTTTGAAATATTTTATTGATTAGTGATATACCAATTCCCGCAAGATCAACGCCAGTATTACCGTATGTTGGATCCGTAAATTTCTTAGTATTTGGGGCTTTATTTGAGGTAATGTTATCATTATCAAAAATAGCCCCTTTTGGTAAAGAAAGTTTTCCCCAGTTTGGTTGAAAGCTTTGTCTAATTTCAACTTCATCCAACTCATTTACAGCTTGCTCAAGATAAACTGTCATGGTTTTATTTTCAATATGACTTTTTGAAATTTTAATAATACGTTGCTTGTAATTTATTGAAGAAAATTGAATAGTGTCTCCAATGGATGCGTAAATTGTATAATTACCTTTTTCATTGCTTGAAGTTCCAATATTTGAGGTTAAATTTAAGATGTTAATGTATTCTAAAAATGTTGAGTCACTTCTAACAGTGCCTTCCAATTTAACTATGCTTTTTTGAGCTAATAAATTTGAATAAACAAATACTAAAAAAGCTATCGATACAAAAATATTTTTACTTCTTAATTTCATAATAATTTTTACTTTCTTCACGCAAAATTTGAATTACCTGCAATAAATTGTTATTGTAATATTCAAAAATAATATTTCTATATTCACAATAGGCTAAAAAGTTATCAATTTTTTCTTCAGGAATATTTAAATTCTTAGTAAAAAATGCGATGCCTAACTCTTTTTTTATTTTTATGGGAAATTGTTTTTTCCGGGAAATTTCACGTTTTAATTTTCTTTCGGCCTCAAGTCTTGCATTATACTTGCTCCCCTGTGCACCATTAATTAGATAAATAGGATTTGTGAAAGCTTCTGCATTCACGATCTTATAATTTCCATACTCATCACAAGGCAATTTTTTGTCCAAGTCGCTAAGTTTAAATAAAAAATTAGGTTGGGGAAGCGTATCCTCGGGAACACGGTTGGTATCTGAGCTTAAATTTCCAGTTAAACCAAATACAAAAACTTCTTTTAGAATATTGATAAAAGGGTTTAATTCAACATTTATTTTTTTTGCAATTAAATGGCTTTTTGTGATCTTCAATTTCTTTTTTTCATATTCAATGGATGAAAACAGCAAGGTGTCATTTAGAGAAACTGTTAGTTCAAATTCACCGTTATCATTGCTGACGCAGCCTAATTTTGTGGTTAGATTAAAAATGTGCACATCGCGTACAGGTTGGTTAAAACTGGATATCTTTCCTGAAATGATTGTGTTTTTTTCTTGGGAAAAACCATTCATAGCAAGAAAAGTGAGAATAAAGAAACTGGTTAGTTCTATTTTCATTGAATCAAAGAACGTAATTGAAACCGTAAATTAGGACGAATGCCATTGTAAATTTTTGTTAAAGATGTAAATTCTGTACATTTGATAAAACTTTTTTGATGAAAAAATTATTTGTTGCAAGCAGTTCTTCAGTGCATGGAAAAGGATATTTGGAATATATTTTACCTGAATTGGCTGAATTTTTTAAAGGTGTAAGTGAAATTCTGTTTATTCCTTATGCCCGTCCGGGCGGAATTTCTCATGAGGAATATACAGAAATGGCTAAAAAAGGCTTCAATAAAATTAATATTAAAATAAAAGGAATTCACGAGTACAGCAATCCGATTGACGCCGTAAATTCGGCAAAAGGAATTTTTACAGGTGGCGGAAATACTTTTTTGTTGGTGAAGCAATTGTACAACACAAAGTTAATTTCAATCATAAAAAATGTGGTTGAAAATGGAATACCTTATTTTGGAACCAGTGCAGGTAGCGTTATTTGTGGATTAACGATGCAAAACACCAATGATATGCCCATTATTTATCCGCCAAGTTTTGATACGTTTGGTTTTTTTAATTTCAATTTAAATTGCCATTATTTGGATCCCAATCCAAATTCAACGCATATGGGAGAAACGCGGGAAACACGCATAAATGAATTCCATACTTTGAATAAAACTACCGTTTTAGGACTTCGAGAAGGAAGTTGGCTGCTTGTGAAAGGAGGTCAAATTATTTTAAAAGGATCGCTAAATGCGCGATTGTTTCAACAACATAAAGCAGCGCTTGAGTTACCACCGGAAACCGATTTAAATTTTTTAACGTAAGTTTAAAGAAACAGCAATCAATTGTGCGTCGGGTGATTTTTTTACAGATGCTGAAAGAAGGTTATAAGTGTTTTTAATTCTTATGGTATCAATGTTTGACGACTTTAGTTGGTCACTTAAAACCATTGCTGCAACATAAGATTCGCTATTGGCTTTAATAAAATCATAACTGAAATCGGTAAATTCCGTTTCGATTTTTTTTAATTCAATTTCTATTTCAGCCAGTTTTTTTACATCATTTTCAAGTCGGGCTTTTTGAAATTTAGGAAATAAATAATCTATTTTTTTAAATATATTTTTTGAAGCCAATTTGTAATCGCGTAGTTTGGCATTTAACTCAGATCCTTCTATTACCGGTTCGTTAAGGTGATCGGGATCCAAGAATATTTCAAAATTTGTATTTTCAATAATTAAGATAACTGTTGCCGAAGAATTTTCAAAAGTTAATGCAAAACGTTCCGGATAATCAACGATACCTTTAAAAATAAAGTTGTTATTTTCAATTTTGGCTGAATCAATTGCATGAATATTATTTTCAATAATTTCACTTAAATAAACCTTGTCCGATAAAAACGATTTCAAACTTCCTTTTAAAACAAAACCTTGTTTTTTTGTCTCTTTTTCGCTTTTAATTTTGCTTGTAGGGCTATTGCAACTAAAAAGGAAAAGGCAAAATAAACATGTGGCTAAAATCTTTTTCAATGCAATTTCAGTTTAAATTTAATAATTCACATATTCAACAATCTCAAGTCCGTAACCCGTCATACCAATACGTTTTTTTACTTTTGGAGAATTTGACATCACACGTAGTTTGCTAATTTCTAAGTCGTGTAAAATTTGAGCTCCAATACCAAAATCTTTATCATCAGGTTTAATTTGAGGCACTTCATTTTCAACATTTTTTTGTGCTTCTCTTAATAATGCCAAGCGATTTACGAGGTTAAAGGATTGATTTTCCTGACTAATAAATACTGCAGCTCCTTTTCCTTCATCACTAATCATTTTGAAGATTTTAGCAAATTTATCGTCGGGTTTGGCAGTTAACAATCGAAGAATGTCATTATTGATTAATGAGGAATTAACACGAACCAAAACGGGTTCATTAATATCCCAAACGCCCTTTGTTAAAGCAATATGAACTTGATTGTTTGTTGTTTGTTTATAAGCTCTCAACTGAAATTCACCGAAACGGGTTTTCAGTTTAAAATTTTCAATTTTATAAATTAAAGAGTCGTATTTCATGCGATAAGCCACTAAATCTTCAATAGAAATAATTTTTAAATTGAATTTTTTTGCAACTTCCAATAATTGTGGCAAGCGAGCCATTGTGCCATCTTCATTTAAAATTTCCACTAAAATTCCTGCAGGCTGAAAACCGGCCAAACGCGCTAAATCAATAGAAGCTTCTGTGTGTCCTGTTCTGCGTAAAACGCCGCCTTCTTTTGCCCTTAAAGGAAAAACATGTCCAGGTCTTCCGAAATCTTCAGGTTTTGATTCTTTAGAAGTTAAAGCTTTAATAGTTTTTGCCCTATCGTGTACAGAAATTCCAGTGGTGCACCCGCTTCCAAGCAAATCAATGGAAACCGTGAATTGGGTGTTGTGCAATACGGTATTTTTGTTTACCATTAAAGGCAACCCTAACTCTTCGGCACGACTTTCGGTTAGTGGAGCACAAATTAAACCTCTTCCATGTTTTGCCATAAAATTAATCATTTCTGGAGTGACACATTCGGCGGCGGCAATAAAATCGCCTTCATTTTCCCTGTCCTTATCATCAACAACAATAATCATTTTACCGTTTTTGATGTCTTCTATTGCTTCTTTTATGGTGTTTAGTTTAATGGTACTTGTTGAAGTTTTCATTATTTAGTTGAAGTTTTTGCTGTGAATTTATTGAATATTTTTTGTACTTTATTAATAATGGCATCAACATTAAAAATCCCCATTCCTTTTGTTGCCCTTCTTGTAAGTAAAATACCAAAAGGCAAAAGTATTAATGTTGAAAGCCAACTTCCAAATAGTGCAGAAATTGCGCTTTCTTCCGATAAGTTTCTACCCAATTGTGATATAAAGAAGTAGATTACAAAAATAAAGATTGCCATAATCATAGGCAAGCCAAATCCTCCTTTTCTAATAATAGATCCCAAAGGTGCACCAATAAAAAACAAAACAAGGCAAGCCAAAGAAAAGGAGATTCTATAACTGAATTCAAAATCGTAAAGATTCAAAATCTTTCTTTGGTCTTTAAATGTTTTTATCTGATATTTATTTCTCTCTATCGTTCTGTTAAGTATTTGAATGGCTTCATTGAGTACTGTACTTTTGTTATTTGGATTGAAATTTTGGAGTATTTCAGGAGCTAATCTTTTATTTAAAATGGGATCGGTATTTTTTTTATTTAAAATGGAATCGGCAATTCTTCTATTTAAAATGGAATCGGCAATTCTTTTATTTAAAATGGAATCGGCAATTCTTTTATTTAAAATGGGCTCAGCATTTTTTTTATTTAAAATGGGTTCAGCATTTTTTCTATTTAAAATGGGAGCGACATTTTTTTTATTTAAAGTGGAATCGACATTTTTTTTATTTAAAATGGGAGCGACATTTTTTTTATTTAAAGTGGAATCGGCATTTTTTCTATTTAAAATGGGAGCGGTATTTTTTTTATTTAATATGGAGTCGGGGTATTTATATAATTTATAGGCTTTAAGGGTATTGTAAAAAATATTTGCCCTTGTTTGAAGATATGAATCGTATTCAATTTTATTTTTTTTGGAAATAGAATCCAATTGATTGATACTCAGCATACCATGATGTTCTTTAACCAATTCATCGTCCATGGCTTTGTCATTCTTAAAAGAAGATATATCGATGTTTATGATGTAGGTTTTAAATGAAGCTCTTGAAGCAGGCATTTTAGATCTTTCAATTTCTGACATTGCGTTAGTAAGATGCTCTTCATAGTAATTTCCATTTTCAAGGGTAAGGGTCATATATTTGCTTCCTTCTTCAGTAGAGATAATTCCCTTTTCAGCAGTAATCACTTTAATTTTTCCTTTACCGGC
>JBAZGP010000213.1:0-6377 GCA_041652835.1 Lutibacter sp.
TCCCCGCCAAAACTAATTCTCATAGCCAAATCTTTAATTCTATAGCCCAATCCAACCACATATTCAGTTCCTTTTATTTGGGTAATTGTATTGTTGTTAAAGTTTAAAGTAAATCCTCTGTCTTTGTTTATTCGACCGCTTAAAGATACGGAATTTTTCATTTTTATATCAACTTTTATCAACGGAGAAAATTCTTCTAATAAATTAACATTTGTAAAGAGGGTTTTGTTAATGTAGTTCCCTGCTATATCGGTTTCCCTGTACGGATTTTCTCGGTCATACGCCAAATTATTGCTGAAACTTGTGATAGAATACAATGAATTATAGCTGTGCGTAACCAAAAAGCTTCTGAAATTTTCTTTAAACCAAGCTATTTTCATCAATCCTTTATAGGTTAATTTCCACCCTGGAAAGGGCACATCCCTAAAGGCGCCCAAATTTATTGTAGCAGCATCTTTTCCAGAATAGGCGGCAATAAATGCTGGCAACATCACCTGTTCGCTTGTTTCTCCATAACCGCTAATTGGCTGTAGTGTATTTGTTGCCAAACGTTGCGCAATAATTGCCCTGTTGCTTTTAAATTCTTCAAAAATGACCTCATTGTTGCTAAACGATGTTTTTATCATATTATGGCTAATGCTGAAATTTCCATATTGGGTAATTGGGGAGTCTGTATCTAATACATTATTTACAACATCCAATTGTTGTGAGGTATTTTTGGTATAGGTTCTATTCCCTCTGAATTCTATGTCTAAATTTTGGGACGGTTCAACAACAATAGTTGCATCCAATTTATTAAAGTGCGTTTGGCTAAAAGTTCTGTTGTAATAAGGATCACTAATATCTCTAGACAGCAACCAGCCATTTTCAACCGCTCTTTGTCTGATATCTACCTGACTTCCAAAGACAAATCCAAATGTTGGAGCAAGGCTACCACTGTAATTATCACGTCCTAAAAATCCGATTTCCGGAACGTAACCAGGCAAGTAGGTTCCATTATTTTCAGTATAATTAATTCGTGCCTTTTTAACCGCAGTTAACACATTATAAAAAGACTGGCCAATTTCTGCACCAACAGATTTATTTTTTTCGGCTGAAGTATTTTGGGCAACTGCAGTTTCTTTAGAACTTTCTGCGTCTGGCGCGGATTTCTTTTTATTTAAAAGCTTCTCAAAACCAATGGTTTTATAAAATTTATTAAAATCTACATCTATACCAATAGTTTGTGTATTTGCATTTTGAATAACATTTCCAATTTTATCAATATAGGATTGTGAAGTTGCCTGCCAGTCAAAATCGGCGGTATAGGCGTAATCTGCATTAACAAATTCCAGAAAAGGTATTTTATTCAACGGTATTTTATAGGTTCCGTTTAAGGATTGGTGGTAATGATCTGGTCTTCCAGCGGTAAAGAAATTGTCAAATAATCTCACATCATCCGATGCACTATAATTATCATAAATATAGTTATTGGCTGCCCTAAAATTAAACTGCAAGGATTTGGTTAAATTGTACCCAATTCCATAATCCCAATCAAACGTATAATGACGTTGAATCAGCACTGGCAATTCCGGCAATCCCTCAATTAAACTTCTGGATAACTGTTCATTATAACGCCTTATAATATTTGAATTTACCGAAATTGTTGAAGGCAATAAATTCACATTAAAATCCTTAATAAATTTTAAATATTTACCATTTAAAACATCTGAATTTTTAAATGGTTCAATGGACAGTTCATTAAAACTATAATTGTAGTTGGCTGATGCCCGCACGTTTTGGTCAATGAATTTTTGAACATTGTAATCTCTATGATTGGTTTCATCATACGCATACGAAGCCGACAGGTTTTCAACGCTATAAAAATGTTTTTTATTTTTTGAATCCGGATTAAATTCTTTTCTCACATTTATTAAACTGATGCTTCTTCGCTTGGTATAATCTCTTGCGTTTTTACTGTTTGGATTGATATCTTTTGCGTCCTCAAACAAAACATCCTGATATTGCGGATCATATTTAGGATCTCTAATTTCTTCTGAAACGCTATAATTAAAAGGCAATTTTATGCCCCAATCTTTCGGCAAAAGTTTCCCAAGATTCACATTTGTGACCACATCGTACAATTTGGTATCTTCTTGACTACGTTCATTTACACGCTGTTCAATACCTCCAAAACCTTGTGTTTCTATTCTTCCGGTTACAGCAACATCAGCAAAATCGGCAAAATTTGCATTGGCACTGACCACTGCCGCCCAACCACCTTTATCATCGAACTCCGAAACACGCATTTCATTATACCAAATTTCAGCGCTCTGACTGGTACTTGATATATTTTTAACACCAAGCATAATGGTTTTTATATTTGCCAAATTCGGATTTCCTTTTACGCGAATATCGTAACCCTCAAGTCCTTGAATAGGTGATGGCGCATCCACAGCCGGATACAATATATTTGGTGCAACTCCTGCTTCAAACCGCAGTAATTTAAGTTTACCCAAATAGTCCAAAAGAGCATCAAAATTATTTTCTTCAGGCCAAACATCTAACGCTGTTGTCGCTCCGTAATCTGACACCTTTAATGTTTTTTCAAGTTGATAATAATTGTCGTCTAAATCACTTCCAATTCTAATAATGGCTTTCAATTGATCGTCTTGAACTCTTGACTTTGTTTGAATTCCTTCGGTATGTATAAACAATTTCAAATGTTTGTACATTCTTAAATCTATCCTTATATTTTTAAATACGGCTCTTGTTTCCTTAGGTTCCAAATCGATAACTTTTAATGTTAAAGATTGTTCATTTTGTTTTTGCAAAGTGGTAGTTCCCCTTAAAACTTCACGATCAATTCCTGGAGGTAACACATAAGGAATTGGTCTTCTACTTTCATTTTCCTGAATATTTACTACGCCAACCTGAAAATTTTGCAATTGTGTATTTGTTAAATCCTGCGGTGGCACAATAACCTCATCCAATGTTTTTGTATAACGCCTCCAATCTCCACGAACCAATTGCAATTCACCTAAACGCAAAACAACAGGCATTTTAAATTTGGTTAAAAATATTCGCATAAAACGAATGGTATTAAACCCAGTAATATTATTTACAATCTCATCCGGATTGCTTACCTGAATCCTGAATTGCAGCCATCTAAAATCTTTCTTGGTACCATCTTCAAGCGTAACTGTTACTATTTTTTCATCAACAATATTGTTTTGCCCAACAATTAAATCGCCCTTATTTAAAGACACTTTATATTGATAATAGCTTTCAACCGTATTCATGGTTTGGTCTCTGTTAATGTCTTCAACATCGGGAATAGTGGTGGCCGAGGTGGGATAACTTTCTGGTGACATATTATTTGTTGGCGAATTTCCCTGAGTATTGTTGAACTTTTTATAACGTGTTAAAACCGATGCGTTTTCGGCATCATAAGCTGAACTTCTGAAATAAGAATAATTATCTTGTGATGGGTCGGAACCAAAAGCAGTTCCAAATTTCTGTATTTCTTCTTCATCATTTAATCCGTCTAAACCAATATCCTGACTCAAACGTTCGCTGTCTTTGTCGCTAAACGCATACAACAACGATTGTTTTGTTGGAACTTTACCCCAAGCAGTTGGCTCAGTATTGCTGGTGCTCAGCGGACTTTCAGGCAGGCCGTTTTCGTACATTTTTCTACCATCTTTTAACACGTCTACCGAAACATTTCCAAGGTTAAAATAAACCTCACCAACCTGATTTGTGGGATCGCTCGGGTTTACTCCCACAGGCAATCCTTCCGCATTAGTTATGGAATAATGTTCATAAGGATCCATTAGCCAAAATTGGATATATTCTACATTAGATTGTTCAAAATTGGTAGTGGTTAATGGCCGTGTAATCCCAGCCCAACGATCTTCTGGGTCGGTAAATTTTCCATCAGATCCTACATTGGAAGTGTCATAATTGTAGCTTCCTCTTTCATTGGGATAATAAGCCAAATCTAAGGTTCTTACTACGGTTGACTGTGTTAAATCTAAATCCTGTTCAGGAAATAATTCTTCATACCTAATTCTTCTAACCTCAGCACGAGAAAGCTCAACATTGTTAATATTTCCCGGCTGCAATGAAGAGCCACCATAAAAAAGAGGATCAACGGTATACCAAGCCAATCGGGCTCTTTTGTATCCGTAAGGCAGTCCGGTTATATTTCCACCCAAATCAAATTGTGTTTGATATTGTGGTGTGCTTGACAAGAACCATTGCTGAGTTGATTTTATTTCAATAGGTATTTGTGAACCTTCAAAATCATCAATATAAGAAGTGGCTTGCCCATCCAATTCAATTCCTTTAGGCGAACCCGGGATTAAATAGGCAAAATCTCCCCTGATTGATAAATTTGAAGGAACGTCAGTATCAATATTTGGCAGTTTGTTTACCCATTTCGTAAATTTTGGAACCTCAGTTCCGTAGCTTGCATTTAGCCCAAAAATGGTATTGTTAATTGGCTCTTGTCCATACAATGCTTTTTGTGTTAGTGGCTTTTCGTTTAAATTTAAAATGGTTAATCCAGCTATAAAATTATCGGAAAATTTATGCTCTACATCAATGCCCATGAAAGTTTTTGTTTGAAGATTGAATGTGGCATTATTTTCAACAGAAACTTCAATTGGTGCATTGGAAGCTTCTAAACTTGGGTTGATAATTTGAACCCTTCCCATTTGATAATCAACAACATAGTCAACACCTTCAACCAACTCCCTTCCTCCGGAAGTTACCTTAACCGAGCCTGGTGTTACATTAAAAGCACCAAGCGGAATGCCGTCTGCGCTTTCAGATTTATGGTATCCTTTTATTAAATACTTGTCCTTTTGTTGAAAATTATTTTTTGCTTCAGATTGCGTAATTTGGTATAGTTCATTAAAAACATACGTTTCATCAGCAGTATTGGTCAATTTCGACTGTAAATCTTTACCAAAAGGTTCAACTGTTGGAAAAATAATATATCCTTTTTCCGAATTTACTGTTACACCTTCCACATAATCAAAATAACCGTCACCTTCAGGCGTGTAAAACAGACTTTGATCCAGTCTGTCCACATCAAATAAATTCAACAATATTCTGTCCGATACTCCTGTAGTTTTCGCATTTTGCAGGCGATTTATGGCAACTCCAGTGGCATCATCCGCGTACAAAAGCTCCAATCTGAAACCATCGGGTTGCATTCTATAGGTTTGCAAAGAATAGATATTTTTCATCATCAAATCCCAAAGTGGTATTTTGGTACTTATGATTTCGCTTCGCAATAGTTTTACCACAATATTTTCAGGCGCTATAATTCCGTCGCTTGTAAATTCACCAACTTTATAAACTTTGGAATCTCCACTAATTGTGTATTCAAAAGCTACGGCAAGCACATCAGAGTCTGCCAGCCTTCTGTTTAATGAAATAAAACCAAGTTGAGGATTCACAATAAATTCTTCAGGTTTTAATTTTATGGCATTTTCCAGTACCGAATAATCACGACCTTGTTGCATAGAAAATGGAGATAATCCATTGTTTACCGTTGAAATATTACGAACCGGATTGTTGGTTGTTAAAATAGATGAAATGTTGTTTGCATTGTTTGAAGGATAAAGTACACCTGGAACGGGAATTACGTTGGCAGGGCCAATATTAGTTGGGTCTCCTTCCCCAATATCCGCCAGTGCAACTATATTTCTTACATCAATGGTTGTGGCGTTTCTATTGGTTACCCAAACCTCTACTTTTGTAATATTTATAGCGCTGTTAATTAGCGGAAAATCCTTTAATGCGGTGTTATAATTGTCCCTAAAATATTGTGCTAAAAAGAAATGGCGATTTTCATCATAATCCGTTGTCTGTAGCTCAAATTCCTGAATGCTGGAGCCACCTTGCGCAGCTACAGTTTTTGTTTCTGATTTTTGTTCGGCAAAAACGCCTGTAACTGTAGTATTGCCAAATTTCAATTGTGTTTTTACCCCAAATAAATTTTGGGCACCAACAATTAATGAGTTTTTCAGGGGCATACTTACATTTCCTACTTCTATTTTTTGAAGAATGTCATCTTCCGTTGGCGTGTATTCCAACTTTATTTGATTTTGAAAATTGAAAGTAGATTGCGTATCATATTGTGCGCTAACTTTTAAATTTGTTCCCACATTTGCCAGAAGGCTGGCGCTAATTTCCTGATTAAAATCGAATGTAAAGCTTTTTCTGTTGCTTTCAGACAACTGCGGATTGTCCACTTTTTGATACAACGCTCCAAGTTTAACCAATACTGAACCTTGTGGATTTACCTCAATGGTATTTCCTCCAAAAACAGATTGAAAAAAATCTGAATTTATGTAGTAGGTTGGTAACAAATTCTTTTGGGC
>JBAZGP010000214.1:0-6326 GCA_041652835.1 Lutibacter sp.
TTTTTCAACTATCTTAACAAAATTTTCGTTGTAGGGTATACAAATATGTAAAACATCTACTCCAATAAGCCCATCATCTCTATTTATGTCTTTGATTAATGGATTTTTATAAAATTTAGAAATGGCCTGACCTATTTGCCCGTTTCCCAATATACCAATTTTGATAGGTCGCTTAATTTTTTTCTGCATAGTTACTAATTATTAATTAATATGCCATGTATCAAAAATACAACCAATTTCAATTACTTTTTTAATTCCTGCCTCCAAAGAAAACGCCGGCTGGTAATTCAACATTTGTCGTGCTTGATATATAGTAGGGATTCTTCTTTGTATCTCTCTACCAACCTCCCTGTCGGAGTCCTCCATATTTATAAATTGAGGTTTCAAATCCTTCCCCGATATTTCAATTATTTTTTCGGCTAGGTCCTTCATAGAAATAGAACCTTCATCATTCCCAATATTAAAAATTTCATTTTTACCGTTGCCTTCTGTCAAAACCTTACTTACTCCTTCAGCGGCGTCTTCAACAAAACAAAAAGTTCTTACTTGAGAGCCGGAACCATAAACAACAGGTGGTTCATTGTTTAAAACATTTTTGATGAAACGAGGCATAACGAATTCAGCAACTTGACCGGGTCCGTAAACATTAAAAAACCTTACAATTGAAAACTCTAAACCATACTTACTTTGATATGCCTTTATATACTCTTCACTGGCAAGCTTACTTGTTCCATAAAGAGAAACCGGACTTTTAGGGTCGCTTTCTTTTATAGGGCAATCAATTGGCTCACCATAAACCTCCGAAGATGATGTAAAAATAATTCTCTTGACATTATTTTTAACACAGGCCTCAAGAACATTAATTGTGCCTAATATATTTACATTTAAACAATCCAATTTTTTTTGTTCGGTGTTTTTTACCCCCAACATTGCTGCTGCATGAATTACATAATCGCAACCCTTAATAGCCTCTGCTAGACCCTCTTTATCAAGAACATTTCCTATTACTCTTTCTGTTTCAGGACAATATCCTAACTTATTACATAAAACATCAAAATTATTAAAATTCAAATCAAAAATCCGGATTTTGAATCCTTTTTTAGCTAAATTCAATGCAATGTGAGTGCCTATAAATCCTCCGCCTCCTGTAATTAAAACTTTTTTATTACCGAAATCCATGTTTTTAGACCTAAAACAAAAAAAATATACCTTAGGGTTGTTTTTTTTATTATTTACTTATATCATAAAGCCATATGAAAAACAATACTATAAACATCAAAAAAAACATAGACAAAATATTATTTTGGTTTATCAGTTTTATCTTATTTTTGCCCATAATTATCCTTCCACCAAGCTTTCAACCATCTGAGTGGAGCAGAACAATTTTATTTAGAAGCACAATAACTATCCTTGTCGGATTTTTACTTTATAAATATTTTTACAAAAATGATATTTTCGTATCTTTGCCTAAATGGAAAATCTCTAACTACCTGCCATTTTTGACATTATCGGCTTTTATTTTGCTTGTAGCGATCTCAACTATTTTTTCTCAAGATCCGAGATTTAGCTTTTTCTCAAGTCCCGCAAGAGCCGGTGGCTCTTTAAATATGTTGTTTTATTTTATTTTTGCCATGATTTTAGCTATTTTTGTAAAAAACAAAAGTTGGGATAAATTATGGAAAATAAATTTTATAGTAGCAACTCTTGCTTCTTTGCTAGCGATAATTCAATCCTTCAATATTTTTAAAAACACGTTTGTATCATACGAAGGTGGCGGAGTGCCATCCTTTTTAGGCAATTCTACTTTTTTAGCAATTTATATATTTTTTATGATAATTTGGTCGTCCATCTTGTTCATACAGAAAAAAGAAAAAAAACAAAAAATGATTTATGGCGGACTATTTTTACTTTTTGCTTTAACTATCTTTCTTACCGGTTCCAGGGCCACTTACCTTGCAATACTTATCTCTTTTTCTTTTATTTTCTTTTTTTATCCTATTAAAATAAAAAAAATAAAAACACTAAAAATTATAGCCGGCTCTATATTAATATCCGCTGTAATCACCATTCTCATTTTTAATTCTTTTCCTCAATTGTCCGAAAAAAATGAAATTTTTTCAAGATTAAGTAACCGCTTGTCTATTGAAAGAGTTGCCAAAGATTTATTTGGTACTCGTTTTGCTGTCTGGAAAATAGCTATTCAAACAATAAAAGACAGACCGTTACTCGGTTGGGGGCCAGAAAACTTTTACATTGGATTTGAAAAATATTATGAGCCGACTATTTCTAATATGCAAAAATTATGGTGGGATAAGCCACACAACATTTTTTTGGATATAGCTACAAATTTTGGACTAATAGCTCTATTTTTTTATATAAGTTTTTACATTACCCTCTTTCGAGGCCTACAAAAACTTAAATCTGTTAAAAAAAATATAACAGATAATACCGAAACATTACAGGTTCATGGCCTTCAGGCAATATTTATCGGATATCTAACAATCCTATTTTTCAACTTTGACAGCTTTCCAACTTATATTATTAATTTCTTTTTTATCGGTTATTCTTTTTACTTACTGTCTTCTGAAAAAGAAACCGTAGAAATCAAAAATAGACAAAAAATTATAAATAATAAAAATAAAAAATTTCTGGCAATTATTTTTATATTTATTTTGTCATTATTCTTATTTTTTTGGAATATAAAACCCTTTTATATAAATAGAAAAATCGAGAGCGCTATAAATTTATCTAACACTAAAAATTGCAATGAAGCTGTAACAATAATAGAAGAAGTCAACAAAAATCCCGATATTCTTGAAGTATATAATGCTTTAATTTATTCTGACACCATTAAAAAGTGTTCCACTACGGAAAAAGAAGTTGAATATGCTAATAACGGACTAAAATATTTAAAGAAAGCTTCCACCATACAGCCAACGTGGTCAAGAACATGGCTATTTATGGGAGGACTTACAGATGTTTTAGCTGCGAGAGAAGAAAATAAAGAAAATAAAAATCAATTATTAGAAGAAGCAAAAAAATATTTGAACAAAGCACTAAAACTAAGTCCAAAAAGACAAGAGATAATCATAGAAATGGAAAAAAATTCTCTTATAGCTGAAGATTATAGGGCAATGCAAAAAATAGCTAATGACTGTATAAATATAGATTCGGGGCAAGGAATTTGCTACTGGTATTTAGGAGTAGCTGAAATATTTTTAGGAGACCAAAAAAGTGGTAAAATGCACATACAAGAAGCGCTAGACAAGGGTGGTTTTTCTCCACAATATATTCAATTGGGGGCGGCCTATCTAAATCAAAAAAATTATAAAGATGCGGCTGATGCCTATCATCAACTTGTCGTAAGTTATCCAAACAACGCGGGCTATCATGCCATAATGGCTATGCTCTCAAAAGAAATCGGAGATTATGACAGGGCGATAGCAGAAGCATTAAAGGTTTTTCAACTTCAACCGAACAATGAAGAATCCATACAATTTCTTCAATTGTTACTTGGTCTTAGCCCTAATAATCCACTAGCGCACACTTCTATAGCTTTTGTTTATAAAGAATTAGGAGAAAAAGAAAAATATACCAGCGAACTCACTATAGCAAAAAATATTTATATACAATTAGCAAAAGCAAATCCAAATATACCAGATTATCATTATAGATTAGCGATAATTTATGCAGAACAAAATGATTACGAAAAATCATATCAAGAATCTCTTCTAGCAATAAAAATAGCTGGTCCATCGGATTTAAAAACAAAAGAGACATTAGAAAGTTTTATACAAAATGCACTGCCCGTGGAATTTTGGAATAACTATATAAAAAATTAAAAATAACAATTTAATCACATAACTAAAAACCACCCCAATTGGGGTGGTTTTTAGTTTTCTTTTTAACCTGTCACAAGCAGATAAAAAGTTTTTACTATTACTTGGTCCAAACCTGTGAACCCATGTTGTTTCCTAACAAGTAACTGTTTGCCCAGTCTCCTGTTGAGGAAGCCCCAACTGATGCTGAGTGAGCAACAGCTGATTCATCAGACCAGATTAAATTATAATCTGTAGCTGAACCACTTCCTGAAGCAGCTGATGTGTGCAATTTGGCAATAGTAGTTGTAGATGTGCCTGCATTTAAGTAAGCTTTTGTGCCATTTGCAGAAGTATCAGGTGCAAAGGTTAGTGCAAAAGAGTCTTTGATTGTATCTGTGGCTCCTGCAATATGGAATCCTGCAGGTGTACCTTTCAAAGTGTAGGTGGTTAATCCGCCAGCTGTTATATTATCTTCAGTTGTACCATCCCATGTTACAACTATTGCTGTGTCTGAACCGGATTCGCTTACGCCTCCTGTGCCCTCAGCTGAATAACCGTTTTCATCTTGAATTGTAACAGAAGTTGTAATATCAATTCCGTCTTTCAAAAGTTTTAAGGACCCAACTTTTATTGTTCCTGTGTCATCTGTTCCGCCATCAACCCATGTTATATTAAGCTTGAACTGTTTGACTGAAACATCGCCTTGAACTGGAGCAGCGACTGTAAATTTATACAAATCAATTGCATTTCCGTTAACAAAGTCTGCATTGGTTGTATTCAAAACTGTTTGAGTCAAAACAGGGACAGACCTAAATACTATTGTGCTATTTGCATCATAGGTAAGTGAACTGTCTTCTGTTACGCTTCCGTTTGAATCGCTACGTTTTACATAAGTCAATCTTGCCTTAGCATCAAGTCCAGATGTACCGGCTGTCGCTGAAGGAATTGACAAATTGTAAACCAAAGATATTGTCTTTGTCGTAGATGCTGGAACTTCAATATTTAATCCAGTGAAGTTGAAATAACCAAGAGCGTTATTATAAGGCTCTGTTTTCAATACCGTTGAGCCATCTTTTAATGAAGCACTCAAGATCACAGCATTCGCGCTATTAGCTGAAAATCTCATTTCAGAAACAGTGTAGGCCTGATAAGAAGATGTTAATTTAAATTTTCCGGCTTCTACTGCTTGATTACCAGCCACCACCTGATTTCCAGGAGCACCAGCAAAAGATTCAGCGAACGCGCCTGATGTGAAGGTAATTGCTTGTCCTTGAATACTGGTGTAATCATTAGTTGTACCAGCTGTTACGGCTGTAGCTGAGTTAGCTGTTGTTCCGGCAACATACATACCTGCATAGGCAGTACCTGCAGCCGTCGAACTAATATCTGCAAAAACCTCAACATCTATTGTTGTACTAGCTGGTAATGTGTAATTGACATACCATGTATTTTCTGCTGCGGCAGACGACTTAGTGGCTGTTGTGTTATTGCCATACTTTACATACAAGTTTGTTGCATATGAAGATGCAACAGCATTTAAGTTAACTTCGATAGTATTAACATTGACTGCCTCTGTTGTATTGGCTGATAATGTAAAGTGAGCAATTTTTTGAGCTGTTAAAGGAGGCACAACTGCTTGAGTTGTGTAAGCTGTATATTGTGACAATGATAAACCTCCTGTTGCAACTGTTAAGCTGTTTCCATCAACGGCTGTTGAAGGAACATCTACTGTTTGCAAGGATGTTTGACCTTGTCCGTTACCTGTTGAGGCAACAATTCTAGCTTTCAATGTCTGCAAACCACCACTTACATTTACTGCAATGTCGTCTGTTCCATCAGCATCATAAATATCTGCCTTTACTTCCAAAGTTACTGGAGTTAATGGGTCAACTACTAACGATGAACCTAGGTTAAATGTTGTATAGGTTGTTGTATACTGTGTGCAGTACAGGTTTGAGGTGCTTCCGATTTGTACACCATTGGCATACAAGGCACCATTTCTCAAATAACCTACATTTCCGTTAGCTGTTGAACCGCCGTCATAGCAGACAACTGCAACTTTTAATGTGTCAACTTTAACTTTTTCACCAGCAGCTTTTAATGTGTATTTAGCCAATGTTACATTGGATGCTAAATCTACAACATTGGCCGAAGGAGAATCTGTTGCTTTTATAATTGATATTGTTCCTTCATTGATACTGGAATAACCTGTTGTTTGAGCTGTGAAAGCACCCGCAGTAACTGTAGGTAATATGTTCACATTATATTGACTCTCAATAAAGGTTGCATCAGCAGCTGTTCTTAAAGAGAATGTAAAGTTTCTGTTTGAACCGCCAACAATGTCGGCTACAACTTTAATTTCTCTTGAACCTGTCTGTAATGTGACTGGATTTGATGTCATGTCGAAAGTCACATATCCGTTTGCATCTAAACTTTGTATAGCTGAACCGATCATAACTCCATCAACAAATAGTCGGAAGTTTTGAACATCGGTATAATTTATAC
>JBAZGP010000215.1:0-6301 GCA_041652835.1 Lutibacter sp.
GAACTAAAGGAATTTCAGTTCAAACAGATAATAAATGACTATATATCAAAAAGAGTAATAGGGTTGGTTATTTGTCCTTACTGTTTAAAAATTGCCGGGGCAATGACAATAATGAAACTAACCGGTCAAAAGTGTAATATGTTTTGTCGTTGTGGTGCGAAGTTTTATCCGTCACCATTTCCGGATAAAAAGTATTATGCACGAAGCCCGAAAGCTATTACACCAGATGATTCTAAATGAAAACCATTTTTAGGTTTATGCCGGGTCCGGAAAGATTCTCGGGCATTGTTTAAAATCGTTATTTGGGAAAAAACCTGTAAATGTCTTTTCGATGAAGGATTCTAATAAACTCAACGGTATTATTACTAAAAACAAGTCCAATCCTGTAATATCCAATTTTTATCCGGTAATGCCTGGTACCTGTAGTAAGCTTTTTAATCTCTTTGACCTCAGAAAGCATGGAAGCATTTTCCGTTTCCTTAATGGTTTTATAAACGGCTTTCAGTATCCTGGTATCAACAATTTTATTAAGGTCTTTACTGAAAGATTTTCTGATTATTATTTGCATCTGATTTCCAGAGATTTAATAAATCTTTCAGCATCAACACATTCACTTTGTCTTCCTTCTTCAATGGCATTAAACAGGGCTATGTCTTCAGCTTCTTCAACAGGTAATTTACCAAGAGTGGCATATTCTGTTACTTTCTTTTTTATTGCCACATACCTGAACTTCAGATTACTTTTCCTTGCCAATGAAAGAAGCTTTTTCATTTCTTCAGCAGAATCGGTAGTAAGGATAATCTGTGTCATGACAGTATTTTTCAACAAAGATAACCCATTAATAACTTAAAATCAAACACAATGCAAATCACAATCAAAGATAAGAAGACCGGTAAACTTTACCGTGATCCAAAAGACCTGCTTGATCTTTTCAACAAACTGGATTCGAAACACCAGATAACAGTACAGGACCTTTACAGGTTTGAGCTTCAGGGTGACGGATCACACATAATCAGGGATTTTGAGGCTGGTACAGTCCGAATTCCGTCAAATTACCTGGTTTTTGAAACCGGTCATGAACCAATTTCAGAGAAACCGAAACAGATTTCTAAGAAAAAGTAAAAGACAACTTTCAAAGAATGGAGAAAAATCAAATAAGGATGCTTATAGCTGTTGTAATATTTTTTGGTTATATGCTATTTCTTATAATAACCAAGGACAGGGATCCGCCTGACAGTTATTCAGAATAAAACATTATAAGCCACTTCAAAAGACCATGTGAATGTTTGACAGAAAGAAATATGACTTTGAAAGAAATGACGATGAAAGGACCTTTATTTTAATAGGGCTGAAGCATCTTAGGATACATATTGAAACAGAATTGCAGGAAACCAGGGCTTCACAGATCCCAAATGATAAGCTTCTTTCCGCTTTCTATGCTGATCAGCTTGTTACAATAAATTCAATCATCGCAAAAAGGGAGTTTGAACAAAGAAACGTCCATGAAAGACAGGTGAATAGAGCAATGATTTCCTATTCAAGAAAAACGGATAAACCATAAAAACAGCTTTAATGGAAGCAATTACCTTTTCATATAACTGGAACAAGAAGCTTTCTTGTAACTGCTTTACAAGTTTAAGGCTTTATAATCCTGTACGGTTTTTCCCAGGAGCCATTTTTGAAATCATCTTACAGGAAGGGAAAACGGAGCCAAAAAGAATATGTAATGCTCAAATAATACATTGTCACAAAATAAAGATTTCAGAGCTGAATGATATGCAATGTTATTTAGATACCGGATACAGCAAAGCAGAAACAACCGCGATACTGAAAAGGATGTATAAAAATAAGGATGTTGATATTTTTAATGCAGACTTTCACCATATATTATTTAAAAGGCTTCCTGAATGATAGAAATTCTGCAAAGGATACTGAGAAGGTTACAATTTCTTGCTGATAACGACAAAATCAGCACACAATCACTGAATGAATGGAACCGCATAATAAAAGACCTGGAAACCTATCACAATAAAACAGAGGCTTATATTTTATTCAAGGATAAAGACATCCGGGAACATAAAAAGGAGATTGACAGACTTGAAACTAAAGTTGTAATGCTGGAAGCTATCTGTTTAATACATGGGATACACAACGTTAATCTTTATCTGGCAAAAGGCAAAGGTTACCTTATTGACGAAGCGGAACACATATACAGCAATGGTATTACTCAATTACCTATGACGCTATGGCACAAAGGACCAGAAATACAAAAACTTATAGATGAACCAGATAATTGAACCCCCATCCTTTATAGAACCCGGATCATTCAACTTAAAAAAGCGCGAAATTTCAGAACAACAGCAGGAAGTTGATAGAGTTGCAAAGCTCCATGACTTTTATAAGGTTGTTATTGATCATGGGAAATTTAAAGACATTGCCCTTTACCGAATCAACTTTCTTGAAAGATTAAAACTATTTGGTTTTTTCCGCTTTGACTTAGACAATGGAGGAAGTCAGTTTATTCAGATTGAAAAAGGCAAGGTAAGTACCATAAATGAAACCTTTATAATTGATACTTTTTTCACATTTTTAGAGGATATTCCGCCTTATTTATATACCTGGAAAAAAGACGATGAAGACCAGGAGGAAGCAAGCAGACTTATTACTACTGACTTCATCAAAGAAAAGATGCTGAAAAGCTTAGATACGTATTTTTCAAAAAGTTTACTCAACAGATTAACCCCTGATAAGCCTATTGAAGTTAAGACAGATACGCAAAATGAGAAATTTTTATACTACAAAAACGGATTCGTAACGGTCACAAAAGAAGGATCAAGCTTTCAGACTTATGACAATCTGAATACTTTTATCTGGAAAGATCAAATGTTAAAAAGACCATTTGGAGAAACAGACGGAAAAAAGGGATTTTATGAGCAGTTTATCTTTAATATCTGTGGTCATGACAAAAACCGGTTTACTGCAATGCAAAGTATTATCGGTTACAATTTACACAACTATACCAGGAGGAAACTCTTTGCTACCGTTCTTACAGATTCAAGGCTGTCAAATGACGGAGAAGCCAACGGCAGGACCGGGAAGACCCTTTGGGGAAAAGGCTTAGGTCATATGTTAAACACTGATGATAAAGGATCAGTGTATATTGAAATTAACGGACGTGACTTTGAAGCGCGCGAAGCGGTAAAATATACTGCCTGTAATCTTAATACAACCCTGGTACATATCAATGACTGTAAGAATAGATTTAACATTGAAAATCTTTTCAATGATATAACGGACGGGATAAAGGTTAAAAAGCTCTTTCAGGACCCTTTTACTATTCATCCAAAGATAATTTTAAGCAGTAACCAGACTATTATAATAGAAGGTGAATCAGCGAAAGACAGAGTGATACAGTTTGAATTTTCGGATTATTATTCATCCGAAAGAAGCCCAGCAACGGAATTTAATCACTGGTTTTTTGACGATTGGGATGTAGATGAATGGTACAGATATGATGATTTTATGATCCAATGTATTAAGGTATTTCTTGACAGTGGTGTAATAAGACCAGGAGAAATTAACCTTAACATACGGGTGTTACAGGACCATACAGCAAGGGAATTTCTTTCTTTTATGGATGATATTTTAAATGTTGGGTGTGATCTTTTCGGGTGTGAAATTCAGGTTGGTACTGATCCTTTTAAGGTTATCCGGGGTGAAAAATATGAAAAGGTCCAGTTATTTAAGGCATTTGTTCAGACAAACCACGACTTCAATAATCCAAAATTTAAACAACGCTTGTTTACCCGTTGGATAAGAATGTACTGTGAAAAGTTATCCGTTGCCCTGGAAGAAGTGAGGATAAACGGGAAAGACTACTTTATATTCAGTTGATTCAAAAATGCAGTAAGAATTACTGAAATAAGCTGATAAAACTTCTTGAAAAAAATAACCCGGTTTAATGCCGGGTTTTTTTATTAAAAAAGTGAGGAAGTCTAACTACTATTTATTGGTTAATAGAATTTTCATGGTTAATTTTTGATATATTAAAAAAAGCCCAAACATTGATTATAAGTTGGGCTTCCTTGGTTTTGTTACGAATTGATGGTTCTATTCCATTTTTTTGGAATTTTAGTGTTAGCAGGAACTTTTTAGAGAATTACCAGCTTCCCACCATGCGCCAAGCAATATGGCGGCGACAAGCATAATTAATGCAATATTCCACAACATTTCAGTGTTAATTAAGTTTTATGCCATATGGCTCAATAGAAACGACCCTTTACAAAAATCGTGCAAATTTTTAAAAGATTTCAGTTTTCAAAATATGTTTACTTCAGGGTACTTCAAAAAAAAATACCCCCCCCCTCTATTTTGTAAAATTCTATGCACTTATGCACTGATAGAGTATAATAACCTGATAATCAATTATTTTACTCAGTGCATAGAAAAATAATTCTATGCACTTTCTATGTACTGTATGCACTGATTTTGTAAATCAGTGCATAGCGTATGCACTGAAACCCAAACAGCATTTTTTGAAACCCTTTAATACCGCCTCATATGAAATCAGTGCATACACGTTACAAATTCGTGTAAAAGGGGGGGGGGTATATTTTTTTGTAAAAAATATTGGTAAAAATAATACAAAAAATATAAAAAAAACTTTAATCGAAACATTAACTATCTATATAAATTAATTTTGTTTGGTCTGTTATATCTTTGTGTTTGTGGTTTTTTCATTCATATATTTCATTATTTTGGTTTCTCTCTGAGTTGGATTATTAAAAAGGCTCTCTTAAAAGGGGCCTTTTTTTTAAAATTTAGCATCCCTACCGGTTCATTACTTCATATTGATTGAGTACTATAAAAACAGCAGAAATCTTTCAGAAATGCTTTAAATTAACAAAAGTTAAATTGTTGATAATAAAAGCAATGAACTAAAACCTTTTAAGTTACAAAACCAGAAAATTTTTAAAATGGAACGAATGTTTTTAAGGATCAATGACCTGATGACCCTTACCGGTACAACTGAAGGAAATTGTAAAATGATAATGAGGCACCTTCATGACGTATTGGGTAAGAAAAAATTAATAAACGGTCGTTATCAAAAAGTTACAATAAAGGAATATTGTGCTTATGAAGGATTAATAGAAGACGATGTTTTAATAGTGTTAAAGTTGAAGAAAGTGTAAAATTGCGTTGTGTTGCATATTTACAGAAAGGAATCCTTTGAAGTACTATTAATATTGTCTTCCAATAAACCCGTAATGGGAATTTTAATTGATATTCTGTGAAAGTTGGAAATATTTTAGTGTTGGGTGCTGCTGGTGTTGGTTTATACGCCTTTTTTCGTTCAGCACGAAAACTTACAAAGCTTGACATAAATATTTCAAGTGTAAAGCTAAATTCAAAGGAAACACAGATCGGAAAGGATACTGTACTAAATTGTCAGGTTTCTGCTTACAATCCTAATAATCAGGATGTAACATTTCAATATTTTACCGGAAACATTTACTCAGGATCAACAAGAATAGGGGATATTGATTCCACTAAATCAAAGGGTGTTATTTTGAAGGCCAGGCAAACGAGTTACATTCCTGTAATATTCAAAATTCCAAATACAAATATACTTCAGCAAATTGTAACGACTTTGATCCTTCCATTATTTGGAGGTTCAAAGAACGTAACCCTTCCTGAATCTTTTCAGGTTAAGGGATCAATTAAGGTTGAACGTCTTCCGGCGGTTGCAATAAATGAAACCATTAAACTGAAGACATCCTAATGTACCTTAAAGACATAGCAGAAAGGACCATTCAACCAGCGATAGGAAAAAAAACGCTGATTGCTCACCGTTATATTACGCCTAATATCATTAATGAAATTCTGAAGGTTGATAAAACTGCATTTCGCGATGTAGCAAGGTTCATGAATGAAATTCATTACAAGGGATTGGAAGACCTTTCACGCAAACTGCATGCTTTTGTAAGGGCAAATATCAGCTATGTTGAAGATCCTTTGGGAGAACAATTTATAAAAACACCTGCGGCAACCTGGAAGGATAAGTTTGCTGATTGTAAAGGCTATTCAATATTTCTTGGTTCGTGCTTAAAAAGTATTGGTATTCCTTATAGTTATCGTTTTGTTTCATTTAAGCAAGTACCAAGATATACTCATGTTTATGTAATTACACATGGTCTAAATGGTAACTATATAATTGACTGCTGTTTACCTGAATTTAATACAGAAAAACCTTATACATACAAAAAAGATTATAAAATGGAAGGATTATACCGGATCGAAG
>JBAZGP010000216.1:0-6293 GCA_041652835.1 Lutibacter sp.
GGTACTCAATGGTGGCCCTCCAGGGTGGGAGTAAATTAGATCAACCATTACTTTTGCGGTTGTGGTGGAATGGTAGACACGCTAGTCTAAGAAGCTAGTGAGTAATCTCGTGAAGGTTCAAGTCCTCTTAACCGCATTTTACTTTTGAAAATTACGGAAGAGTGGCCGAGCGGTTTAAGGCGCCAATCTTGAAAATTGGAGGAGATGAAATATGCTTCCGTGGGTTCAAATCCTACCTCTTCCGCCATTATAAATTTTTGGGGACGTAGCAAAACTGGATAATGCACCTGATTGTCGATCAGGAGATTTTGCGGGTTCAAACCCCGTCGTTCCCGCCATATTTTGGGCCCATAGTTTAATGGCAAAATTTTAATTGAGTATGAAGAATTTAAGAAACATAAAAAGCAAGAAAAGCAAAAATTAAGAAAAAAATTAGAGAATGAAAGAGATATTTTAAAACAAGAATGGATTGTAAAAAGACTTGAAGATGTAAAACGCATTGGCAAACATTGGGGTTATGTTACTGAATTATCAGAATTATGGCAAGTTTCACATTCTCAAGTTAGACGTTTTTTACAAAGATATGAAATTCGGGTCAATAACTCAGATGGTTAGAGTAGCGGACTCATACGCCGGAGACTGCGGCATCAGTAGCCGTTGGGCCTGATTTTAACACATTTATAGGGGAATACCGGTGCACTCTTATAAGGTGTATACCCGTAACTGGTATGTTGAAAATGTCGGGTTCAAATCCCACTTCCCCTACCAAATGTAAATTACAGGTGACTAATTCAATGGTAGAAGTTCACTTTTACATAGTGAAAGTTGAGGGTTCGAGTCCTTCGTCGCCTATTTTTGCGTTGTACTAGTTTTGAAATCTTTACAAAGTAATGTGGTAGTAGATCAATTGCTTAGATCGCGATTCTTCCAAAATCGATGTTGCGAGTTGGAGTCTCGCCTACCACACCATTTTTATTTATAGGAGTATCGCCAATGGTAGGCAGCAAAACTCCAAATTTTGTGATGTGGGTTCAAATCCTACTACTCCTGTTTAACATTTGATAATAAGGGTCGAAGGCTACTGTTGGTTGAGTGGCGGCGGACTGTAAATCAAGTCAGAGGTAGTGAGATCAAAACTCGTCATCCCTGCCAATTTTTGTAAATGATTTTTGTTAATACAAACCTTAGTGATTGGGGCATAGGCTCGTGTGCAGGACGCCGAAAAGCACTACCAGTGTAGCGGACACACAGAAAAAACACCAGCTAAGGGAAAGCACTCCAAAAATCATTTAATGGGCGATTAACTCAATGGTAGAGTGCTACTTTTACATGGTAGAAGTTGAAGGTTCGATCCCTTTATCGCCTATTTGATTCACAGGTGATTAGCTCAGTGGTAGAGCGCTACCGTGACATGGTAGAGGTCATAGGTTCAATACCTATATCACCTATTTACAAAGAATATTATGTGGGTGTAACTCAATTGGTAGAGTGCTAGTCTTCCAAACTGGATGCTGCAGGTTCAAAACCTGTCACCCACACCAATTTTTATAGGTAGATGCCCGAGTGGTTAAAGGGGTTAGTCTCCAAAACTAGTATCTTCAAAAGATTTCGCTGGTTCGAATCCAGCTCTACCTGTTAATTTTTCACAGTCGTAAATAGTTCAAGTTAATCGATAGATAATTTATATATCTTAAAAGAGGAGATATATGAGTTGTCAAGAAAATATCGGGTCGTTGGCAGAGCGGCAATTGCACCTCGCTGTAAACGAGACGTTGTGTAATACAACTTCGGTGGTTCGAGTCCATCACGACCCAATTAAATGTGATGAGTGTGATAGAACATTTAAATCAAAAAGTGGATTACTGCTTCATAAAAGAAATCAGCATAGTAAAGGTCAATTATTAAAAGAATCTAATTGTTATAAATGTAGTACACCGGTGATAGTTAATGAAAATAAAGCAGCAAAAGATATTTACTGTGAAAAATGCTTTGATGAAATTTGTACTCATATTTGTGAAAAATGTGGTAACACATTTAAACGTTTAATCAGAAAAAATAAATTACAACGACATAAACATTGTGATGATTGTAAACGAAAAGTTAGTCATCACATTGATATAACAAATTTAAAAAGTGTTTTTGATATTTCAAAAAGAACTATAACAAAAATTTTTAGAAGAGCTAAAACTGCATGTGCTATATGTGGATGGAATGATGCAACGTGTGACATACATCATATTATTTCAATAAAAGCTGGTGGAACGAATGATTTTGAAAATTTAATAATTGTTTGCCCTAATTGTCATAGAATCATTCATTCTACTAGAAAATATACAATATCATTTTTAAAAACAAAATCTTTTCTTACAACATTTCCAAATTGGAAAGATTTTTATTATGAAAAAAAGCCTGAAGTAAAACAAAAGTCGGGTAATTTAAAAAGATCAATTAAAACAGAATTACAAATTGAAAATTACATTCAACATCAAATCGACTGTGTTTCTAATTCTAATATTGATTTCACTAAGTTAGGTTGGGTTGGAGAGGTTGCTAAATTATTAAATAAAAAACCTCAAAAAGTACATAAATGGATGAAAAAATATATGTGGACATTTTATATGAAAAATTGTTTTAAAAGAAAATGTGATAGATTGAATAAGCAAAGATATAAACCATAAATTTTAAAGGAGTATCATCACGGAAAGCCATGAGACAGTGGCACCAATGTTTCTCTTGGTCCTAACCCAACCTCTTTGGAACTAGTTTCTGGTTAGAGAGTGAACTGTGGTAACAATAAGTGAAATGGTTAGGTCGATGATATTTACTTTATTACTCGGGAGGTTATACCGTAGATGATAGCGGGAATGACTGTAGATCATTTGGCTTCGGCCTCGGGTGGTTCGACTCCATCACCTCCCATTTATTTTGATTTTAACAAATGTGTCTCAGCATGACCGTCCCTGTGATCATATTGATGGGAAAAGTGAACTAGACTTTATAAATCTCCTATAGTAAAAGGAGATTTATATGACTGGTACAAATTTTAATTCAAAACAATTTACTTGTAGTAAATGTAACAAAAGTTTTAATGCTGGCAATTTTAAAAGACATAAATGTAATATTTATCCTGAAGATAAAATTAAAGAAGTTTGTGAACTTTATTTTTCAGGGATGCCACCAAGAAAAATTATAGAAAAAGGATATCGTACATCTCTTGTAAAATTTGCTTTACATGGTAAAAGAAGATCAAAATCTGAAGCTATGAAAGTTTCACATAAATATAGTCCTGAATGTCATAAACATTCTCAAGAAACAAAAGATAAAATTTCAAAATCTAGAATAGAATTTATAAAAGAACATCCAGAAAAAGCGCCATATAAATTGAATCATTCATCAAGAAAAAGTTGGCCTGAAGAAATATTTGAAAATGCACTTAATCGACACAATATTAAAGGTTGGATTAGAAATTATCAAAATAGCATCTATGAATATGATTTTGCATTTCCTTTAAAAAAAATTGATGTTGAAGTTGATGGTAAAACACATAATTTGCCAAAAGTTCAAGAAATTGATAAACGTCGTGATGAATGGTCAAAATCACAAGGATGGCATATAATAAGATTTAAAACAAGTGCTGTATTGAAAGACATTGAACAATGTATAGAGTATTTGAAAAAATGTTTGAGTGATTGATCGGGTCCGTCATATAGTGGCGATTATACCAAACTCTTAATTTGGATGGTTCATAGAACCACATCGTAGGTTCGAATCCTACCGGACCCATTTTAAATTGTAAACTTATGGTGCTGTCTGCCAGTGGTTAAGCAAACGGGTTTTCATCCCGTTAACCGGAGTTCAATTCTCCGCAGCACTATTTAAATTTTTATGTAGTAGTAACTCAATTGCTTAGAGTACCACATTGCCAATGTGGAGGTTGCAGGTTGGAGTCCTGTCTGCTACACCATTTAGTAAATTTTATTGCGGAGTAGAGTAGTGGTCTAACTCGCGAGCCTCATAAACTCGACTTCTCACAAGGAAGACGTTGGTTCAAATCCAACCTGCGCTTTTTATATTACTATATTTTTTTAATATCTTATTAGATAGTGATTTTTGTTTGATATTCGAACCTATTTTTAGAGGTTCAAATGTCAAATACTTATTTTTGTAAGAAATGTAATAAACCATTTTTAAAAGCTTGTGCAGTTGTACTTCATGAAAGATATTGTGGACAACTAAAAAATGAAAAAAGATCAACTATAAGACGAAAACAAGTAAGTAGTATATTAGAAGTTACAACTAGATTAGCATCAAAACAATTAAATAAGTTTAAAATTGGTTGTTCGATTTGTGGTTGGGATGAAGCAAGATGTGATTCACATCATATTATTTCCAGAGAAAATGGTGGTAAAGATACTTTAGACAATTTAATTATAGTTTGTCCAAATTGTCACAGATTAATTCATATTAAGAAAAAATATTCAATTGAATTTTTAAAAACAAAAAATGTTACTACATTATTAGATAAAATTGTAGGATTAAAAGAATTTTTAGCTACTAAACAAGAACAACAAAAACAAAAATATGAGCAATTAAGATTACCAAATGTAATTTCAAAAGAAATACAATTAAAAATTACATTAGTTAAGAATTCTGATATTGATTTTTCAAATTTTGGTTGGGTTGGTAAAGTTTCTAAGATTATAGAAGTAAAGCCTCAAAAAGTTGGTAGGTGGATGAATAAATACATGCATGAATTTTATCATAATCTTTGTTTTAAAAGAAAAAGTGGTTATCAACTAGATAAGTTTCAAAATACATAGCAGGCGGGAGGTCAGTATCTCAGGAAGGCTCATAACCTTCTTTAACTCGGTTCCGACTCCGAGGCACTGCAACCATTTTATATGCCGGCATGGTGGAATTGGAGACACATCTGTCTCAAAAGCAGACGCGAAAGCGTGGGGGTTCGAGTCCCTTTGCCGGCACTGAATTTGATTTAAAATTTAGTATGTCTTTGCAAATTTGCTTGATTTAAAAAATATGACTGATAGAATTTTTGTTATAACCGACATGCATTTGGGCAATAATACATTTGTTGAACAAGGGTTAAGACCCAAAGATTTTTCTGAAAAGATTTTGACTAATCTTAATAGAATGTTAAATCCAAGTGATATTTTGATTGATCTTGGTGATACATGCGAATTAAATGGTGATTGGTTTGAAAGATTAAGTTTTATTAGTTGTAAAAAATGGTTTGCTAAAGGAAATCATGATTCTAAGTCATTTACTTGGTATATGAAACATGGGTATGATTTTGTAAGTGATGGTTTTAGACTAGAAATATTTGGAAAAAAGATTTTCTTTTCACATATGCCAGTAAAAGATGATGGTTGGTTCGATATAAATATTCATGGTCATTTTCATAATTTTGGGCTTGAAAGAGTAAAAGAAGTAGAACCAGAATTATATGAAATTTTGACACCAAAACATGAATTGATAAGTATTGAAGAATTGAATTATCAGCCAATTAAGCTTAAAAGAATTATTGAAATTCGAGAAAAAAGTGAAAGTCCCTATAGCATAAAAGGAAGTGCGGTGGTAGACTGAACCATGACATTAGATTTGAATCTGCGGGAAGAACTGACATGCTACTCAGAATCTGGTAATAGTCTGAGAGGGTTAATGTGCAGCAGGAATCGCGTCTAGAAAATCTATAATATATGTAAATATGAGTAAGAGTTCAAGCTTTTAGGGATATTAATTATGAGTGGTATTTGTAAATATTGTGGATTTTGTGGCACAAATGATGAATTAGCTGAGCACGCAGGAGAATCCGGTAATGACAGCTGATAATTCACCCACAGATGAACATTACAAGGAAAATTATGTTATTTCAAAGAAATTGGGAAAAAGTTAAAGTTGGTGACAAGGTCAAAGCTAAAAAAGATGTGCCTGCTTTAATGGAACATGCAATTCAATTTGATAAAGATGAAGAAGCAACAATTGTAGTTGTTAAAGAAGATCATATTGGAATAATCGATCGATATAAAGATGTTGCAGGTTTTAATAAAAGAAAAAGTCTAACTGGCGATTTTGTTGGTGATTGGTTTAAATAAAAAAGTAGCGCTAAAGAGTGAAAGTTCAGGAAAACACAAACCACTGTAAATGGTTCACTCGAAAGAGTAATGGAGGTTCAAATCCTTCGTCCGCCATTAAGTATATTTTTGCGAATATATTTAATGGCGGATTGGTGAAATTAAAATTCTTTCACTCATCTTTAATTTTTAAAGAGTCTC
>JBAZGP010000217.1:0-6291 GCA_041652835.1 Lutibacter sp.
TCAGGTAATTGTAAGCCAGTTCTTTTGCAAAAATAAAAGTCTTTTGAGATTCGTCTATAGTGTCGCTTAACAATAAAGTATTTGTTTTTGGGATAAATACACTTCGTAATTCGGTTAAATTTGTGTAGGAGGAAAGTCCGTTTTTGACTATTTTATAATTGAATTCTTCAATTAAAATTTCTTCTAAATCGCTCAATTTTATTTTTTCTTCTAAATTAATTTGATACGCTTTGGCGAATTTCTCAACACTGAGCTCAATCTCTTCAAAATAATTGTTGTTTGCTTCCTGATAAGAGCGTAAAGCTGCTAAAAAGAAACTTTCGCGCGACAAATTATAGTTTTGGGCAATTTTAATTATGGTACTAATAAAAGCATTTACCTTGGCAGGTGCATTGGATATAATGTCAATTAAATCTGCTTCTTGGATGCCAAATAAATTTAAAGGAATTTCTTTTAAAATTTTAGATTGCAATATTTCCCCTAAAGGCGCTAAATTTTTATCGAGTTTTAAGGAAACCATATTGTCGTAAGGAATTTCCAATACTTGTGACAATAGCGCAATTTTATCCGTTTTAGGATATTTTTTACCTTTCTCAATTTCGTTTAAGTATGATTTTGAGATGTTTGTAAGTTTTGAAAGTCCAAATAAGGACAAATTTTTCTCTGTTCTGATTTGCTTCAATTTCAATCCAAAGATTAAACGGATGTATTCTTCTTCGATATTCATAAAACAAAGGTATGTTTTTTAGCGAAATAATAAAAATATGTGCAAAATGAATATTTAGCGAACGTTCGCTTGTTTTGTAAAAAACATTTTTTTATGTTTGTCACCATAAAAATAAACTAACATGAAAAAATTTAATGAAACAACAATTCATCCAGTATCTTTTTCTGCGGATATAGAAAATGCTTACCCGGATATTTTAACCAATGAAGCCATGGATTTTTTAGTGCAATTGCATGAGAAATTCAATTCTGAAAGATTGGAATTATTGAATAGAAGAGCGGCTCAGCAAAATTATTTTGACAAAGGAAATTTTCCTGAATTTCCAAGAGAAACAAAATCAATTAGAGAAGGTGACTGGTCTGCAGCACCATTGCCAAAAGATTTGTTGGACAGAAGAGTTGAAATTACAGGTCCGGTCGACAGAAAAATGATTATCAACGCACTAAATTCTGGGGCAAAAGTTTTTATGGCCGATTTTGAAGACAGCAATGCACCAACTTGGAGTAATTTAATGGAAGGGCAGCAAAACTTGAAGGATGCAGTGAATAAAACCATTTCATTTTCTAACGAAAACGGCAAGGAATATCAGTTAAATAAAACTGTTGCCACGATTATGGTAAGGCCAAGAGGTTTGCATTTAAATGAAAAACACCTACTTATTAATGAAGCGCAAATGTCGGGTTCTTTGGTTGATTTCGGTTTGTACTTTTTTCACAATGTGAAACAATTGTTATTAAATGAAACCGGCCCGTATTTCTATTTGCCAAAATTGGAGCATTATTTGGAAGCGCGTTGGTGGAATGAAGTTTTCGTATTTTCACAGGAATACTTCGGAATAAAAGAAGGAACCATTAAAGCCACTGTTTTAATTGAAACAATTACCGCAAGTTTTCAATTGGATGAAATTATTTACGAATTGAAAAATCATATTGCTGGATTGAATTGCGGGCGTTGGGATTATATTTTTTCGTACATCAAAAAATTTAGGAACCACAAAAATTTTACGGTGCCCGATAGAAGTCAGGTAACTATGGCTTCGCCTTTTATGGAAGCTTATTCATTGTTGGTAATTCAGCGTTGTCACAAAAGAAATGTTCACGCCATTGGCGGAATGGCAGCTCAAATTCCTGTAAAAAACAATGAAGAAGCAAACAGAATTGCTTATGAAAAAGTGAGTGCCGATAAAGAGCGCGAAGCAAAAAACGGACACGATGGCACTTGGGTGGCACATCCAGGATTGGTGCCTGTTGCCTTGGAAGTTTTTAATAAATTTATGCCTCAAAACAACCAAATTCAAAATAAAAGAAGCGAATTAAAGATTACTGAATCCCAGTTGCTTGAGCAGCCAAAAGGCACAATTACCGAAGAAGGAATTCGTAAAAATATCAATGTCGGAATATTGTATTTGGAATCTTGGCTTTCTGGAAATGGAGCGGCTGCGTTATATAATTTGATGGAAGATGCCGCAACTGCGGAGATTTCAAGAACGCAACTTTGGCAATGGCTTCACAATACGTCAACACTTGAAGACGGAAGGAAATTTACTGTTGAATTGTATATTGAATTATTGGAATCTGAAATTCATCAAATTAGAAATATGGTAGGGGAAGATGCATTCGAAAACGGAAAATTTACACTGGCTATCGAACTCTTTGATTCACTGGTCATTTCAGAAAAGTTTGAAGAATTTTTAACTTTAAAAGCGTATAAATACCTATAAAAAAATCACCCAAAAACCGCGAAATTAAAGGGTGATTCCTATAAAAAACTAATTCCTATAAATAACTATAAAAATTAAAAACAAAATTATGAAAAATGTAGCACAAAGTAACTATAGTTCTGCCTTACAAACTGTAAGAGATCTTAAAGTTAAGTATGGAAATACTTGGAATGCAATAAATCCTGAAACCGCAGCGAGAATGGTTGCTCAAAATCGTTTTAAAACAGGTTTAGATATCGCTAAATATACAGCTGCCATTATGAGAAAAGATATGGCAGAATATGATGCAGATGTTTCAAATTACACACAATCATTAGGTTGTTGGCATGGTTTTGTTGCGCAACAAAATATGATAGCTGTTAAAAAGCATCATAAAACAACAAGTAAAAGATATTTATATCTATCTGGTTGGATGGTAGCTGCATTGCGCTCAGAATTTGGACCGTTGCCAGATCAATCAATGCACGAAAAAACTGTTGTTCCAGCATTAATAAAAGAAATTTATGATTTTTTACGTCAAGCAGATGCCATTGAGTTAAATGATTTATTTAGAAGACTTGAAAAGGGTGAAGATGTGCAACATCAAATTGATAATTTTGAAACACATATAGTTCCAATTATTGCAGATATTGATGCAGGTTTTGGGAATGAAGAAGCTACTTATTTGTTAACAAAGAAAATGATTGAAGCTGGCGCTTGTGCTATTCAAATTGAAAATCAAGTTTCTGACGCTAAACAATGTGGTCATCAAGATGGAAAAGTTACCGTGCCTCATGAAGATTTTATTGCTAAACTTAATGCGATTAGGTATGCATTTATAGAATTAGGAGTAGATGAAGGAATTATTGTTGCAAGAACAGATTCTGAAGGTGCTAGTTTAACGCAGAAGTTACCAGTTAGTTTGGAGCCAGGAGATTTAGCTTCTCAATATTTAGCCTTTGTAGAAGCAGAAGAAATTGACATAAATGATGCTAATGAAGATGATGTGTTTCTTAAAAGAGATGGTAAATTAGTGCGTCCTGTAAGATTGCCAAATGGATTGTATAAATTTAAAGATGGCTCTAATATAGATAGAGTTGTGTTGGATTGTGTTACGAGTCTTCAAAATGGAGCCGATTTACTATGGATTGAAACTCCAACACCAAATGTTAAGCAAATTGCAAATATGGTAAACAGAATTAAAGAAGTTGTGCCGAATGCTAAATTGGTTTACAATAACTCGCCATCTTTTAATTGGACATTAAATTTCCGTAACCAGGTATATGAAGAAATGCTTTCGGAAGGTGAAAATATGACAGACTATGATAGAAATAATTTAATGGATGCACAATATGATGATTCGGAATTGTGCTATCGTGCTGATGAGAAAATTAGAACGTTCCAAATAGATGGAGCAAGAGATGCAGGCATTTTTCATCACTTAATTACGTTACCAACTTATCATACAACAGCACTTCATATGAATGATTTAACTGAAGGTTATTTTGGAGAAGAAGGTATGTTGGCTTATGTAAAAGGTGTTCAGAGACAGGAAATTCGTAAAGGTGTTTCTTGTGTAAAACATCAAAGAATGGCAGGTTCAAATATTGGTGATGACCATAAAACATTTTTTGCAGGAGATAATGCTTTAAAAGCAGGAGGCGAAAACAACACGTCTAATCAATTTGAAGTTACTTCTAAAAACAATAAAGTTGAAGAAAAATTAAGTAAGCTTGTATAAATGATTTAAATAAAAAAAACTAAGTTAGCTCAGTTTTAAAGTGTTATTTTTATGGTTATTTTAATCAAACGCCTTCTTAAAGAGGGCGTTTTTTTGTATTTTTGTGTCTTTAAATTACGATATTTGCAAACACAAGTTTATTTCTTAAAAAATCAATTTAACAAATAACAATATAAAATGAATAAAAATAAAGTTTTAGCCTGGGCAACATTTATAATGCTGGTTGTTGGAGTCATTTTAATTGCCTTGGGCGCTTTTCGTTATAATGACATTGCAGGATGGGGATTTGCTTCAGTAGGAATTGGGTTTTTCGCTATTGCCTGGGTATTTAACGCTTTAAAAGGAAGGATGTAAAGTTTTTTAACCCCCAAAGGGGGAATTAAATGTCATACTAGCAATTCTTATATTCAATACAAAATAGCTTAAAACTAACAACTAACAACCAAAAAAATGGCAGAGGATAATAAGGTAATTTTTTCAATGGCAGGTTTAAACAAAACTTACCAAGGTGCAAATAAACCAGTTTTAAAAAATATTTATTTAAGTTTCTTTTATGGAGCTAAAATCGGAATTTTAGGTTTAAATGGTTCCGGTAAATCTACATTACTAAGAATTATTGCTGGAATTGAAAAAAATTATCAGGGAGATGTGGTTTTTGCACCGGGATATTCTATCGGATTTTTATCACAGGAACCTCATTTGGACGACACTAAAACGGTGTTGGATGTGGTGAAAGAAGGCGTTGCTGAAACCGTTGCTGTTTTAGAGGAATACAATAAAATAAATGACATGTTTGGCTTGGAAGAAGTATATTCCGATGCCGACAAAATGGATAAATTGATGGCACAACAAGCGGTGCTTCAAGATAAAATTGATGCTTCCAATGCTTGGGAATTAGACACCAAATTGGAAATTGCCATGGATGCTTTAAGAACGCCAGATGGTGATACCCCAATTAAAAACCTTTCGGGAGGGGAACGTAGAAGAGTGGCGCTTTGCCGATTGTTATTGCAGGAACCAGATATTTTATTGTTGGATGAACCTACCAACCATTTGGATGCTGAATCGGTACATTGGTTAGAAAATCATTTGCAAAACTATAAAGGAACTGTAATTGCTGTTACGCACGACCGTTATTTTCTGGACAATGTTGCAGGTTGGATTTTGGAATTGGATAGAGGTGAAGGAATTCCATGGAAAGGAAATTACTCGACTTGGTTAGAGCAAAAATCTAAAAAATTGGCAATGGAATCCAAACAAGCTTCTAAACACCAAAAAACATTGGAAAGAGAGTTGGAATGGGTGAGAATGGCGCCAAAAGGTCGTCATGCGAAATCAAAAGCACGTTTGTCGAATTACGACAAGTTGATGAGCCAAGATCAAAATCAATTGGATGAAAAATTGGAAATTTATATTCCAAACGGTCCTCGTTTAGGAACAAATGTGATTGAAGCAAAGGATGTTTCAAAAGCTTTTGGTGATAAATTATTGTATGAAAATTTAAATTTTAATTTACCTCAAGCAGGAATAGTGGGTGTTATTGGTCCAAATGGCGCTGGTAAAACAACTATTTTTAAAATGATTATGGGTGAAATTGAGCCTGATAAAGGCGAATTTATTGTGGGTGAAACTGCTAAAATTGCTTATGTAGACCAAAGTCATTCAAATATTGATCCTGAAAAGACCATTTGGCAAAATTTTGCAGATGAACAGGAATTGGTTTTAATGGGAGGCCGGCAGGTAAATTCTCGTGCTTATTTAAGCAGGTTTAACTTTTCTGGAAGTGAGCAAAATAAAAAAGTAAGCACCCTTTCTGGTGGTGAACGTAATAGATTGCATTTGGCAATGACTTTGCGTGAAGAAGGAAACGTACTGTTGTTGGATGAGCCAACAAACGATTTGGATATCAATACTTTGCGTGCTTTGGAAGAAGGTTTGGAAAATTTTGCAGGCTGTGCCGTAGTTATTAGTCACGACCGTTGGTTTTTAGATCGGATTTGTACGCATATTTTGGCTTTTGAAGGAAATTCAGAGGTTTACTTTTTTGAAGGTTCGTTTACGGATTATGAAGAGAATAAGAAAAAACGATTGGGTGGAGATTTAGTACCAAAACGAATTAAATTT
>JBAZGP010000218.1:0-6275 GCA_041652835.1 Lutibacter sp.
TAGTTCTAAAGTTAAAACAGCTTCATCTAAAAATGCTATCAATTTTATTGCAACTTATTTAAAAGATAATTCATCTCAAAATATAGAGTTGTTAGGATATGCTGATGAGGTTGGTACAACTGCATATAACAATAAACTTTCTGAAAAAAGAGCTGAAGCTGTAAAATCAGCTTTAGTTAAAACAGGAGTTGATGCTGGTCGTATTACAATTAAAGGTCAGGGTGAAGTTACAGATAATGTAGATTATTTGGCACGCAGAGTTATTGTAAAACTTAAATAATAAAAGAAAATTTACCAAATGAGGTAATTGTAAAAGCTCCAATTAAAATTGGAGCTTTTTGTACCTATTGTGAATAATACTAATCATTTGCCACCCATTAAAAAAGATTTAACACATTGATCTGTTAATAGCTTATTGACTAAAATAGGTGAAATAACGGTTATAAAATTGCTAAAAAGCGTATATTTAGGAGTGAAAAAAACAATGCGTTAGGTAAAATAAAACCCAATTTGCAACAGAGCTTATTTAAAACCAGGCTTGCTGGATTGATAAATCTTGGCCTCTAATGGTAAAATTATTTCAGGAGATTTCTTAAAATAAACTTCGTTCTATTTAGTATCCGGTCTCTATTCTCTACTCTTTTCTTCTGTCTTCCTCACTCTTTTCAAACTCAATAAATTAATGGGATTAATGCCCAATCCACTAATATTCTTTCTTGAAAACCGAATTACTTCATCATAATATAATGCAACTACTGCTGCAGACTCCATAACTAAACTGTCCATTTGTTGGTACATTCTATATCGCTTTGGATTATCTGTTGTTTGAATTGCCTTTTCGTACAGAGCATCAAATTCCTTAGAACTGTAATGGGTGTAGTTTGGTCCATTTGGAGAGAAATTTTTACTGTGAAAAATAAATAGGTAATTTTCCGCGTCTGGATAATCCGCCACCCAGCTTCCTCTAAATATGCTCAACTGTCCATTAACCTTTGTTTGCCGTAATGTAGAAGGCGGCATAACATCAACATTAACGTGCAAACCTACATTTTCCATTTCACGTTGAATGTATTCACACAAATCCAAATACTGGCTATTTGTGCTAATGGTAATTGATGGATTTAAATTTCCAGTTTCTTCTTTATAAGATTTTATCAATTCTTTTGCTTTTGCCGGCTGATAGGTATATCCTTTCATCCCATTAAATGAAGGTAAACCTTTGGGAATAAAGCCATTTATTCCAGGAGTTCCAATACCATTTCTCAAATATAAAATCATTTTTCCCCGGTCAAAACCATAATTAATGGCTTGTCTTATTTTTTTAGAATGCACTTCTTTCTCGGCTGCATCCAAATAAATGCCCAAATATTCTGTATTCAAGTAAGGTCCAGAAACCATATTAATTTCAGATGCATAACGGGGAGTCAATTTTCCTTCTGAAGTTAATAAATCATCTTTATAAGAAGCATCTATACCACTAATAAAATCTATATTTCCCAAAATAAATTGCAAAAATTCACTCTGCTTATCGGGCAAGAAAGTTATAGATACAGCTTCTAAATAAGGCAGGCGATTTCCATCCTCATCTTTTTCATGATAATCCTTATTTTTACGAAAAACCAACTTTGTATTTTCAATCCATAGTTTAAATTGAAAAGGGCCGGTTCCTATTGGATTGGCTCTAAATGTATCACCAAAATAGGCAACAGCTTCATGGGGCACAACCGAACAGTATTTCATACTTAATAAACTTAAAAATGGAGGAAAAGATTGCTTTAGTTGAATCACAAAAGTGCTGTCATTTTCAGCTTCAAATGTTGAAACAAAATCCAATACCCATTTTCCTGAAGAAGCCACTTTTGGATCCAACAAACGATTAAAGCTATATACAAAATCGCTTGCTATTACTGCCCTGGTAGAATCTTTGCCAAACAAAATATGTTTATGAAATTTTATGTCTTTTTTTAAATTGAATGTATATTTTTTTCCTTCATCAGAAATAGTCCAACTTTTTGCAATATCCGGATATACATTTAATTGCTCGTCCAACTGAACCAACCCATTAAACAGCTGATTTGTAACCCAAACGGTTCGTAAATCTTTTGAAAATGCAGGGTCTAATGTGGTAATATTGGCATGTTCATTATACCTAAAAACTTCGGAATCACGATTTTCTGAAATATTTTGATTACAGGAAATAAAAGCCAATAAACTTACAACCAACAACTTACAACTCACAACTGTAAAACTATTTCTCAAACTCATAATCATGTTCTACTTTACAAATTCTTACTATAAATTTTGAATACCACAGACTTCTCCCCTTTTCTCGTGCTTCTGTATGTTCGGTATTGTATTTCCATTTTTCTATGGCTTCTAAACTTTGCCAATAACTCACCGTAATCCCAACTTCATTTCTGGCAGATTCCATACCTAAAAAACCATCTTGCTTTTCAGCCAATTGAATCATTTTATTGGACATTCCCTTATAATTATCCACTTCATTTGTTAAGATTGAAGTAAAAATTACGGCATAATAAGGTGGTTTTGGTGTTTTTGCAATCATGGATATAAAAATAAATTCTGTACTTTTGCATCCGATAAATGTACAAGAATGAACGCACAAAAAAAAGTCGCATTTTACACATTGGGCTGTAAACTTAATTTTTCTGAAACTTCAACCATTGCAAGAAGCTTCCAAAGTGAAGGTTTTGAGCGTGTTGAATTTAGTGAAGTTGCTGATATTTACGTCATTAACACTTGCTCAGTGACAGACAATGCCGATAAAAGATTTAAAACCATAGTAAAATCTGCCTTAAAACTGAATGAAAAGGCCTTTTTAATTGCCATTGGTTGTTATGCCCAGTTAAAACCTGATGAATTGGCCGCTGTTGATGGCCTTGATTTGGTTTTAGGCGCTACAGAAAAATTTAAAGTCACCCATTATATCAACGACCTTACCAAAAATGACATGGGAGAAGTGCATTCCTGCGAAATTGAAGAAGCTGATTTTTATGTTGGCTCCTACTCTTTTGGAGATAGAACACGCGCTTTTTTGAAAGTGCAGGACGGTTGCGATTATAAATGCACCTATTGCACCATTCCGCTGGCAAGAGGAATTTCAAGAAGCGATGCTTTGGAAAATGTAATCGAAAACGCCAAAGAAATTTCAGCAAAGGGAATCAAAGAAATTGTGCTTACCGGCGTAAATATCGGTGATTACGGTAAAGGCGAATTTGGCGATAAAAAGCATGAACATACTTTTTTTGATTTGGTGCAGGAATTGGATAAGGTTGAAGGCATTCACCGAGTAAGGATTTCTTCCATAGAACCCAACTTACTTCAGAAAGAAATTATTGATTTTGTAGCAAATTCTAACAGTTTTGTACCTCATTTTCATATCCCTTTACAAAGCGGAAGCGATACTTTACTTAAATTAATGAAGCGTAGGTATTTAAAAGAAACGTATACAAACCGCGTTGAAGCCATTAAAAATAAAATGCCGAATGCTTGCATTGGTGTTGATGTTATTGTTGGATTTCCGGGAGAAACAGATGAGTTATTTTTAGAAACTTATAATTATTTAAACCAATTAAACATTTCCTATTTACACGTTTTCACCTATTCTGAACGACCAAATACAGAAGCGATTGAAATGGAAAATGTGGTACCGATGAATGTTAGAAACAAACGCAGTAAAATGCTCAGAGGATTGTCGGTTAAAAAACGCAGGGCTTTTTATGAAAGCCAATTGGGCAATGAAGTCACCGTATTGTTGGAAAGTGAAAATAAAGACGGATTTATCCACGGATTTACAGAGAATTACGTTAAAGTTAAAACACCATGGAATCCTAAATTGGTAAATACACTTCAAAAAATTAAACTAACCGCAATTGATGAAGATGGAATTGTGCGTTTTGATTGGATTCATGTTCCTGCTTTTGCTTAAGAAATTTTTGTTAATAAAATATTAATTGTGGCTGATTTATACACCTTTGGTTTATTGGTTTTTACCTCATTTTTTACCCTGATAAATCCGTTGGGCACTATGCCCATATTTATGTCGATGACCTCCACTTTGAGCAAACAACGACGCAAACAAACTGCTAAAAAAGCGACTTTAGTGGCATTTTTTACCATTATTGCCTTTGCTTTTTCTGGACAAATTTTATTTAAATTCTTTGGAATTTCCGTGAATAGTTTCAGAATAGTCGGTGGTGTTATTTTCTTTACTATGGGTTGGGATATGCTGCAGGCCCGATTGGGCAATTTTAAACATACCGATGATGAAGATAAAATTGATGCTTATGTTGAAGATATTTCAATCACACCATTGGCAATACCTATGATTTGTGGACCTGGAGCAATAACCAATGCCATTATTTTGATGGAAGACGCAAACACAATTCCGCAAAAAATAGTGTTAATTGCAACGGTGGCACTTATATTATTTTTAACTTACTTGATACTTGCGAGCGCAAGTAAAATAACTGAAAAAATTGGTACAACCGGAAATAAAGTCATGATGCGTTTAATGGGACTAATAGTGATGGTAATTGCGGTTGAATTTTTCTTTAGCGGATTAAGACCAATTATTCTAAACATTTTAAACAGTTAATGGAAAGCACAAAAACCCACATATATTTTGTTTCCGGAATGGCGGCAAGTACTGAAATTTTTGAATTTTTACAATTTCCAGAAGAAGAATTTGAACTTCATTTTTTGGAATGGATGCTTCCCATATCTGAAAAAGAAACTATAGAACATTACGCCAAACGAATGAGTGATTTGGTTACTGAAGAAAATCCAGTTTTAATAGGTGTTTCTTTCGGAGGAATTATGGTGCAGGAAATGAGTAAATTTCTTCATCCTAAAAAAATAATCATCATTTCAAGCATAAAAAGCAGAGACGAATTATCAAACATGCTAAAATTGCTTCAAAAACTATGGATTTATAAATTATTTCCTTCAAGAATCGTTGAACACGTTGAAATATTTTCGTTTTTAGCCATTGGGAAAACACTCAAAACACGATTTAAATTATACAAAAAATACTTCTCGGTAAGAGATAGAAAATATTTAAACTGGGCCATTTACAACGTATTGTATTGGAAACAAAAAAATCCACTTGAAAACGTTTTACATATTCACGGCACTAAAGATGTTATTCTTTCTTTTAAATACATAAAAAATTGTATTCCTATTGAAAAAGGCACTCATATCATGATTATTAACAAGGCAAAAACCATCAGTGAAATAATTACTGGTTCACTTAAAATGTTAAATTAAACATCAGCATCACGTTCCCATCAAATTAATTTGTAATTTACCATTTCAATCTTTTAAATTGAAAATAATATGGACAAGTCAATTAAAATTTTAGGATTAATTGCGGTGATAATGATAAGTTCATTGTTAATTTTTGCAGTCAAAAAATCAGATTCAAAAAACGAGGATTATCATAAAGAAGGCGACATAAACACCAGCGAAACCTACCAAATCAAAGCGTTGAAAATTCCTGCAAATTTGGACTTTGCTGGTGAACGCGTGCCTACTGAAAAGGAGGATATTAAAGAGAGAATGGACAGGGAATTATTAATAAACACTTATTGGCAATCCAACACCCTATTGCTTTTTAAAAGGGCTCATAAATATTTCCCTTTGATAGAACCTATTCTTAAAAAAAACGGAATCCCTAACGATTTTAAATATTTAGCCGTGATTGAAAGCGGTTTGCAAAACGCAAGTTCACCAGCTGGAGCTAAAGGTTTTTGGCAAATATTGGAGGCTACTGCAAAAGAAGGTGGACTGGAAGTAAACTCAAATGTTGATGAACGTTATCACTTGGAAAAATCAACACAAGCCGCCTGTGATTATTTAAAATCTGCTAAAGAACGTTTTGGAAACTGGACATTAGCCGCCGCCGCTTATAATGCTGGAAACAGAGGTGTTATGAGCAAAATAGAAACTCAAAAAGTGAGCAGTTATTACGATTTATTGCTTGGAGACGAAACTGAACGCTATATTTTAAGAATCGTTGCATTAAAAGAAATCATGTCAAATCCAGTAAAATATGGATTTATCTTTGAAAAAGAAGACTTGTATACGGCCGTACCCACCAAAATTATTGATGTGAACACGCCAATCACTGACATTGCACAGTATTCATTAGATTTAGGCATCAATTACAAAATCATGAAATTACACAATCCTTGGTTGCGTGAAAATACATTGGAAAATAAAACTGGAAAAACCTATCAGTTAAAAATTCCTGC
>JBAZGP010000219.1:0-6233 GCA_041652835.1 Lutibacter sp.
AAAAATAAAAGAAAATGGCTATAAAATGAGAAAAACTTCCCAGTAACACAAAAATATGAAAAATAGCATGGTTGTATTTTATTCTTTTTATACTATATAAAATTGCGCCAATAGTATAAAAAACACCGCCACTTAACAGCCACATTAAACCCTCAAATGAAAAGTTCATTATTAAGGGTTTTAGCGCAAATATAATTAACCATCCCATTAAAACATAAGCAAAAGTTGATATTTTATCGTATTTCCCAGTGAAAAAAAGTTTTAGCACAATGCCTGTAATTGCCAAAGCCCACGAAACACCAAAAATAGTCCACCCAACCCAACCATTTAAAACAACTAACGTAAAAGGTGTGTAAGTTCCAGCAATTAAAACATAAATTGCCGAATGGTCAAAAATGTTCAATCGGTGACGCAATTTCGGATTTTTTGAATAGTGGTAAAAAGTTGATGCCGAGTATAATAAAATTAAACTTGCACCATAAATACTAAAACTCACAATGTGCCAGACGCTGCCGTTTAAACTTGAATAGGTTACCAATAAAACAAAGGCCACAATGCTTAAAACCAAGCCTATGGCATGTGAAATTATGTTGAATTTTTCTTCCTTAGGTTCGTAAAAGGTTATTTTCTTAGGATCCATTTCAGCTTAATTAAAAAAAATAATTTCAAGCACTTATTTTATGTTGTTAATATCGGAAATTAACTCTTTATAAATGACATCAAACGTTTGTTTTTTTAATAAATTTTTGTCTTTTAACGTTAATCCTTCCGTTTTAATCATTGAGTGAACTTTAACACGCAATGTTCCCGGGCTTCCGCTAAAAAACGTATAAGAAAACAATTTCTTGCAATCGTACATTGTAATTGGCACAATAGGCATTTGATACTCAATGGCCAATCTAAAGGCGCCAATTTTAAAATCGCTCAGCACTACACTTTCATCATCAGGCACTAATCCTTCAGGAAAAATACAAATATCAAGTCCGCCGTCTAACCTTATTCTGGCTTCATCAAAAACAGATTTTCTGCTTTTTGAGTTACTTCTATCTACAATAATACAGGTTCTCTTATAAAAAAAACCAAAAATTGGAATTTTTGTCAACTCAATTTTCCCCACAAATACAAACGGATTCTTTGTAATAGCCAACATCAAAAAAACATCAATCATAGAAGTATGGTTGGGACAAAACACGAAATTTTTATTCTTTTCCAAAAATTGTTCTTCTTCTAATTCTATTTTAAATCCCATCACAAAAAGAATGGTTTTAGCCCAAGCCCTTGCTATTTTAAAAAATATAGGATACCATTTTTCTGAAGAGGTAACAATGATTAAAATTGGAAATACCGGAATTATACTTAGTAAAAACCAAGCATAAAACCAGATGCGCCAAATAAAAATAAAAAAGTTGCTGAAAATTTTCATAAGAGTCAAAAATAGTAATTTAAATTCTATTCTTATTTTCTTTTTGAAATATGTATTTTTGCTTTTAAATTATGTAATAAATGTCAAGAATTTTAACTGGCGTACAAAGTACAGGAACACCGCATTTAGGGAATTTATTGGGAGCCATAATTCCTGCCATTCACATGGCCAACAATCCAAAAAACGAATCATTTTTGTTTATCGCAGATTTGCACTCACTAACCCAGATTAAAAATGGAGAAGAACTGAGACAAAATACTTACAGCACTGCGGCAACTTGGCTTGCCTTTGGTTTGGATGTGAACAAAACCGTTTTTTACCGCCAAAGTGATATTCCAGAAGTAACCGAACTTTTTTGGTATTTAAGTTGCTTTTTTCCATACCAACGCTTAACATTGGCGCATGGTTTTAAAGACAAAGCCGACCGGTTGGAAGATGTAAACGCTGGCTTGTTTTCTTATCCTATGTTGATGGCTGCAGATATTTTATTGTATGATGCTGAAATTGTTCCCGTTGGAAAAGACCAATTGCAACATTTGGAAATGACGAGAGATGTTGCCAACAGATTCAATCATCAAATGGGTGAAACTTTGGTTCCGCCGGAAGCCAAAATACAGGACGGCACCATGTATGTTCCTGGAACTGATGGCGGAAAAATGAGCAAATCAAGCGGAAATTTCATCAATTTATTTTTATCAGATAAGGAATTGCGAAAACAAATCATGAAAATTCAAACCGATTCTACGCCTCTGGAAGATGCTAAAAATGCAGATACTTGTAATTTATTTGCATTGTATAAATTAATAGCTTCTCCATTGCAAATTACTGAAATGAGAGCGAATTATGAAGGTGGAAATTACGGTTACGGAACTGCAAAACAAGCTTTTTATGAATTATTGGTCACTAAATATGCTATTGAAAGAGAACGCTATAACTATTATATCACTCATTTAGATGAAATTGACAAAGCTTTAGCTGTTGGTGCCGAAAAAGCAAGAAAAGTTGCTGTTGAAGTGTTAAAAAGAGTAAGGGGAAAATTGGGATACTAAAATGGTTTCAAGTTTCAAGTTTTTCCTATCCCCAGCCCTTTCCTAAGGAAAGGGGGCTTGATTGTAACTATACTTTCACTTTGGCTCCGCTCAGTCACCTAACTTTTAACTTTGTACTTTTAATATTTAACTTCTAATATTTAACTTTAAACTTTTTCTACGGCGCCGGATTTGGCTGTAATTCCTGAATTTTATCTATTTTTACAAGAGTTTCTTTTGAAAGTTCCACATCAATGCTTGAAATATTTTCTTTTAATTGTTGCATTGTGGTTGCGCCTATAATGGTTGCTGTTGTAAACGGACGCTGATTTACAAAAGCCAATGCTAAGTGCACCGGACTCATATTTAATTCCTTTGCCAATTCTACATATTTTTGCGTTAAAATTTGTGATTGTTTACTGCTGTATCTGGAATATGAAGGAAATAATTTTAATCGTGTATTTTCGGGCATATTGCCATTAAGGAATTTACCGGATAGCGTTCCAAATCCCAATGGTGAATAAGCCAATAAACCAACATTTTCACGCAAGGCAACTTCTGCTAAATTAATTTCAAAAGTTCTGTTTAACAACGAATATGGGCTTTGAATGGTTTTGCAACGCGTTAAATTGTTATGGTCACTTTCCGTTAATTGGCGCATTAATCCCCAAGAAGTTTCGTTAGAAACGCCATAATGACGAATTTTTCCTTGTTTCACGAATCCATCCAATGCCTCAATAACGGCTTTAAAATTATCTTCCCATTTTTCATTTTCTTGATGAATATAATTTCGTTTTCCAAAAAAATTTGTATTTCTTTCTGGCCAATGCAATTGATAAAGATCAACATAATCGGTTTGCAAGCGATTTAGGCTTTTTCCCAAAGCTTCTTGAAGAACCTGTTTTGAAAAGTTTAGATTTTCTCTTATGTATTTAAAATAATCGTTGGGTCCTGTTACTTTTGAAGCCACCACGAGTTTCTCTCTTTTTTTATGCTTCAACCAGGTTCCTATAAAACGTTCTGTACTTCCCTGTGTTTCTTTTCTCCCGGGAATTGGATACATTTCAGCAGTGTCAATAAAATTTATACCATTTTCAACCGCATAATTTAATTGTTCATGGGCTTCTTGTTCGGTATTTTGTTGTCCGAAAGTCATAGTTCCCAAACAAATTTTACTCACTTTTATGGTTGTATTCGGTAATGTGGTGTATTTCATTTCTTGTTGAATTGTTGAAACGTTTATTTGTTTAATCGTTGAATTAAAAAACGACTTCAAATGTATAAATAATTAATCCTTTATTGAAGAAGGAGCGCAATAAAAAACCATTTTCTTAATACAAGAAAATGGTTCTTAATAATTTTATGTTTGGCTATTTAATGATTAATGGTTCAACATTAATTTAATATAGCTTCAATGCCTGGCAATGTTTTCCCTTCTAAACTCTCTAACATAGCGCCACCGCCGGTAGATACGTAGCTCATTTTATTTTCAAAACCGAATTGTTTCACAGCCGCAACGGAATCGCCTCCGCCAACTAAAGAAAAAGCTCCATTTTTTGTGGACTCAGCAATAGAGTTTCCCAAAGCTACGGTTCCTTTGGAAAAATTTTCCATTTCAAAAACTCCTAAAGGTCCGTTCCAAAGAATTGTTTTTGATTCCATCACCACTTTATGAAAAATTTCCAACGATTTTGGACCGGCATCCAAACCTTGCCAACCATCAGGAATTTTATAAATATCACAAATTTGCGTGTTTGCATCATTGCTAAAATCATCTGCAGCAATTACATCAACCGGGATGTGAACCTGCACGCCTTTTTCTTTTGCTTTCTTTAAAATTTCAAGCGCCAATTCCAGTTTATCATCTTCACAAATAGAATCTCCAACCTTGCCTCCCAATGCTTTAACAAAGGTAAAACTCATTCCTCCACCAAGAATTAAATGATTTACTTTATCCAAAATATTTTCAATTATCGTAATTTTTGAAGACACTTTTGCACCTCCTAAAATTGCCAATACAGGTCTTTCACTATCTTCCAATACCTTTTTAATACTTGTAATTTCCTTCGCCATTAAACTTCCAAAACATTTAGTTTTTGGAAAAAATTTAGCAACAATTGTTGTTGAAGCATGCGCTCTGTGCGCAGTTCCAAACGCATCATTCACATATACATCACCCAACTTTGAAAGCTGTTTTGCAAATGCCTCATCTCCTTTTTCTTCTTCTGCATGAAAACGTAAGTTCTCAAGCAGTAAAACTTCCCCCATTTTTAAATTATTTGAAGCATTTTCCGCTATTTCTCCAACGCAATCAGCAACAAATTTTACGGGAACACCCATTATTTCCGTTACTTTATCAACAATGTGCTTTAAGGAATATTTGTCTTCAACACCTTTTGGTCTGCCCAAATGCGACATTAAAATAACCGCTCCTCCATCTTTCAAAATTTTATCAATTGTTGGTTTTGCCGCTTCAATTCTTGTAGCATCTGTAACCTTAAAATTTTCGTCTAACGGCACGTTAAAATCAACACGAATCAACGCTTTTTTACCCTTAAAATTAATGTCTTGTATTGTTTTCATCTTCAAAAAAAATTTATACCACAAATATAAGTCAATTTGCCTTGAAGAATTTAGTTTATTTACGAAACCGATTTCATGGAATAATATTAGAAGTTAAATATTAGAAGTTAAATATTAGAAGTTAGATATTAGAAGTCAGATATTAGAAGTCAGATATTAAATATTAGAAGTTAGATATTAAAAGTTAAATATTAGAAGTTAGATATTTAGAAGTTAGATATTAGAAGTTAAAAATAGGCAATAGCGCCATTCGGCTCCGCTCAGGATACAAGTTGTGAGAAGTGAAAATGGAAAAACGCAATTAAACAAGTTGTAGGGACAGGTCGTGACCTGTCCGCTCGGAAAAAATAAACAAGATGTAAAGTCACAACAGAAGAGCAATATATTTATAGCCTATCGTTCTCAAAGTTGAAAGCGACCTTCGGCTCCGCTCAGGGTACAAGTTGTGAGAAGTATAAAGGCAGTAGGCAAAAGTTAGATTAGAAGTTAAAAAATTGAAAGATTAAAAAGATTGGGTTTGGAAAAGATTTAAAAGAAGAAAAAAAGTTTTACTTTCGCTTCAATGGAATTTTCTGAAATTTTAGGTCAAACGCATTTGAAAAATCACTTGATAAAATCTACCGATAACGGAAGAATTTCTCATGCGCAATTATTTATTGGCAAAGAAGGTTCAGGAACTTTGCCAATCGCCATCGCCTATGCCCAATATATTTTGTGTCATGGCAGCAATGACTTGGAGTCATGCAATTTAAGATGTTCAAAATTAATGCATCCCGACTTGCATTTTGCGTTTCCTGTGGCTATAAATGAAGTGATAAAAACCCGGCCGGTAAGCAGTTTATTTCTGGAAGAATGGCGGAATTTTGTGGCTTTAAATCCGTACGGAAATTTATTTGAATGGCTTCAAACTATTGGTGTTGAAAATAAACAAGGCCAAATAGGCGTTGATGAGGCTGAAGAAATTGTAAAAGCATTAAAGCTAAAATCGTATGAGGGCGGTTTTAAAATTATGATTATTTGGATGGCCGAAAAAATGAATGCTTCCGCAGCAAATAAATTATTGAAACTGTTGGAAGAGCCACCTGAAAAAACAGTCTTTATTTTAGTTGCAGAAAATGAAGACCAAATAATTTCAACCATAAGATCGCGATGTCAGGTATTGCATTTTCCATTATTGTCAGAAAATGATATTGTAAAAG
>JBAZGP010000220.1:0-6122 GCA_041652835.1 Lutibacter sp.
TTCAAAATTAATCACTCGGCCTTTTTGAGGACCATCCAATAATTTAACTTCTAAAATTTTATAAACACTTTTTACATCATTCCACCCAACACCTCTCTCTTCTTCACTTTTAATATTTAAAATTTTTCCAGAATAAGTTCCTTGATAATCATCATGAATTTCTTGAGCAAAAGAAATATTAGTAATCAAAATAATTGCTAATACAGATGTTAATTTTAATAATTTAAAAAACATTTTTAACTGGCTCGAGATTGACGACTAGCTTTCTTGGCAGCGGCAGCATCAGCAGCGGCTTGTTGTGCGGCCAATTTTGCAGCAGCGTCAGCGGCCTGTTGAGCAGCTAATGCATCAGCGGCTTGTTGTCGCGCAAGTGCAGTGGCTTGAGCATCTTTAATAGCTTGTTGTCTTGCTGCTTCACTTTGTGCATTTTGAATTCTGATTTGTTCAGCTTGAGCGGCTTGTTGATCTGCTAGTTTTTGAGCGGCTAATTTTGCATCAGCAGCGGCTTGAGCGGCTTGTTGAACAGCTAAATCATTTTGTGATTGACCAACATTTTTTCCAGAATTATTTTCTACCTCTTCAGAACCAGAAAGTATTTGAGCAATAGCATCCTTGTTGTATATAGCAGAACCTCCAGCCATAACGACTAGAATTAATCCGAATGATATTAATACATTTATAAGATCTTTTTTCATAATTTATTTCTGGGTTAATTGATAAGTTAATCCAACTTTTGCCACATGTGTGTCTGGCTTTTTATAACAGTACATTCTGCACATTGAAAATCATCTGGAAGCTGTTCCCATTTTGTACCTGGAGCTATACCGCGTTCTGGAAATCCAACCGCTTCATCATATATCCAGCCGCACTCTAAACAAACATATTGTGACATAAATTTTATTTAAATTATTAGTTTGTGTATTATACCTCATTTTTATAAGCCAAACCATCTCCTTTTATAGATGTTATAATAAGCCTTAAATGGAAAAACCGGCTTCTATGAAGGAATACGAGTATAATGCAAAAGTTATGGGGACAGACTTATCTGTTGCCATTATTACTAATTCAAAAAACTTGGCCGATAATTTATATTCTGTTAGTTTAGCCGAAATTCAAGCTTACGAAAAAACTTTTTCTAGATTTTTACCCGATAGTGAACTTTCTCAATTAAATGAAAAAAAAGAAATGGTAGTGTCGCCTATTTTTATGGAAGTATTTTTAAAAGCTCAAGAGTTATTTTTAGAAACAAATGGGGTGTTTAATCCCTTGGTTCAAATTGAAAGATTTGGCTATGACAAAAATTTTGATGAAATAAAAAATATTAATTTTGAAGAAAAAGTTAAAGATGGCGAAACATTAAGTGGAAATTACGATATTGATTTTTCAAAAATAGTTGTCGATCGAAACTTATCAAAAATAATTTTAAGTGCTGGACAAAAATTAGATTTTGGAGGTTTTTTAAAAGGTTACTTAGCTGAAAAAATTGCTAAAAAAATTAAACTGGATTATGAAAAATTTGATTCAGAAAAAATTAAAGGCGTAATTGTAAACATTGGTGGCGATATTCACACACAAGGCTTTGATGCGAATGACCAGGAATTTATTTTTAGTATTTATAATCCAATTACAAAACAAGATGATATCCAAACTAAATTATATAATAGTAGTCTAGCGACGAGCGGAACCTATAAAAGATTTTGGCAAAGTTCTGAAAAAACGATTCACCATATTTTGGATGAGACTGGCACCAAAAATCCAGTTTCAAATGTAATATCAGCCAGCGTCATTAATTCTGACGGCAGTCGGGCCGATGCTTATGCCAAAGTATTCTTGTCTCTTGGTCATGAAAAGGCTTTGAAAATGTTAAGTGACGAAAATCCAGAAAATGATAAAATTCAATTTATAATTATTAAAAATAACGGAGAGATAATAAAAAACACAAATTAAAATGAAAACATATTTACAATCCATCAAATACGCACAAAATTTTTTTCTAGGCATTTCAATTTTAATAATGTTGGCTTTACCAATTATTATTGTTTTCTTTCCTGAATTCTTATCAGAAAAAATTACCTTAAATCTTTATAACTTCTCTCACATTACGGTTTTCTTTGTAATGATAATTAGACCTTTGGCTGATATTTTCACTCAAACAAAAATAATTCGCCCATTAGTGATTCTTCGAAAAGGAGTTGGAGTTTTATCTGCCTCTGTGGTGGTTTCATTTATTTTATCAAAAATAATGATGAGTCCTCTTGGTTATTTTTCTTCAATAGCCACAATAAAATATTGGTCATTTGAAAATTTAGCTATTTTCGCCCACCTAGCTGACATTTCTGCCGTCCTGCTTATTGTCACCTCGAATAACTTTTCAAAAAGAATTTTAGGGATGGATTGGTGGAAAAATATTCAAAGACTTTCTTATGTTTATTTCTATGCCAGCTCAATCTACGTTTTATTTGTTTTAGACGATATTATAATGTTGTTCTCTATGTTTTTGGTAACTTTATTAACAATGATTGCCTATTTAGTAAATATAAATAAAGCTAAGCCAGCCACTGTTCAATCACAACCAACAAATCAAACACAAAATGTTCCTGTGCAAAATATTAATTCAACAGATAACATTAATAACCAACCAAAAGTTAATTAAATAATATGGCAATTAAAAAACTCTCTGGAACAATTACAAAAATAACTGATCTGACTGAAACTTCAAAAGAAGTGGAAATTTCCCTGCCTGAAAATTTGGATTTTATTCCCGGGGCTTTTGTGAATTTTTTTATGGATATCGGGGGCGAGAAAGTGCGCCGAGCTTATTCTATTTCTTCATCTAATTCTGAGCAAAATAAAATCACTGTTTCGATTAGATTAAGTCCTAACGGTAAAATGACCCCTTTGTTTTGGCAAAATGATTTAACTGACACCCAAGTTGAATTAATGGGCCCGCTTGGTTTAAATACTGCTGATAAAATGAGAAGCGCGAAAATTTATTTATTTGGTTTTGGAATTGGAGCTGGGGTTGTAAAATCTTTGGCTGATTATTTTGTAAATAAAAAAGATGTAGAAAAAGTCACAATCATCACCGGCAGCAGATTTGAAAACGAAATTATTTATAAAGATTATTTTGATAATTTAGCAAAAGCCGGAGGTGCTGGAAGTGCCGGAGGTCCTGAAAAAGTTTCTGTTGATTATATTATTTCTCGCCCTGCTGAAAATTCCCCCTTTAAAAAAGGTTACATTCAAAATCATCTGGAAAATTTCGATTTCAATAATTCTGATGTTTATGTCTGTGGCCAAGAATCAGCTTGTAACGAATTAATAGAAAAAGTAAAAGCCTCAAATCCAACCGATTGCCAGTTTTTCATCGAAGGTTTTCATTAAAATAAAAACAAAACAGCATCCTGATAAGGGGTGCTGTTTTAGTAAGATTTTAAATATATTATTTCTTTTCAGGAGCAGCTTCTTGTTTTGGCGCTGAAACTTGTTGAGTTGTGCCAGTTTTTTGTTGAGCCTGTTGAATATTTTGATTTAAGAAATCAACAACCTGAGTAAGAGTGACATGATCATTAGCTACTTGATTTCTAAGTTGAAAAATAGTTAAAGCTTGATAAACGAAAACTGTTAGAAAAACCCCAACAATAAAAGAAACAATGACCACTGGTAATACTCTCATTTTTTTAAAATTTAAATTAAACATGATTAATAATTACAGTAATTATAATACAACATACCTTGTAACGCAAAAAATTATTTATTAAATAACTTCCACACAAAATTAAATATTCCCCAAGGTTTTGAATTTGTATTCTCTACTTTTGGAGGTTCTATTACTTCTATAACCAAAGATACTGGAGAAACGTCTGATTTTAATAAGTATTTACCAGAAATTTCTGGAGTAATAATTTGAGCAGCTAAGATATTACCTTCTTTAGAAAAATAAATTGTTTTATTTAAATATGAAGCAGTAGCAATGTTATTTATCGGAGAAGATGACACAACAGAAAGATTAAGCATTTGATTTGGTAATACCCTAACAAGTTCAGATAAACCAGATGCTCTTGGATCATAAATTACATAAGTCTCAATTTTTTGACCATTATTCTTTACGACAAAATGACCAGGTGTTTCTTCTGGGGTAGTATCAATAATGACAGGTTTAACAACCAATGAAGCCAAATCTTGATCTGTTCTAATTCCCAAAATTCTAAAGAAGTTTTGGAACTTTGAAATATTTTGTTCAGCAGTAAATAAAGTGCTTGAAAATGGTGTAAATAAAAATTTAGAAAAATTAGATTGAAAGTTTTTTGGTAAGGTTATTAAAGAAAGAGTGGATGGTACTCTAAAGTTTTGGAATGGATAAGGAACAATGGTATCGCCAACAACCTTTGGTTTAAAATTATTATCAAATAAATTAAAGTTTGGAATTAAACCAAAAATTATTGGCTTAATATTTTTATTAAAAATATTTCTCAGAACACCTCCAAAAGAATACGTAGGGTTAGCCGCGGCTGCTGCAGCAGCCCTAGTGCTTGGTGAAATATATGTACCCTGAGTAAAAACTTGTCCAGAAGTCCTGTGACTTGGTGGTGTTGGTGGAATTTCACAATTGATATTAGCATCTGCTCCAGTGTCAGTAATTAAAAGATATCCGGAAGAATCATACAAAGAAATATTTCCACCGTTACCACCATAACCACAACCAGAGGAATCTCCACCAACAGCTAAAAGAGGTGTGTTTTCTTGAACAGCATAAGAATTAGTAATGGTTATTTCCCCAGCATCTCCACCATTTTGTTGAGGATCTCCGCCGTTTACTGTCACAACACCCGTAGAAGAGGTGGCAATATTAATAATTCCCCCTTTTCCACCATCAATAGTAGGCGTGCCGTCTCCTCCAATAGCAGTAGTTGTTCCCGTGACAATAATATTTATCAAATTAAAATTATAAGCATCTTCTCCACCATACGCTCCATTACCGGAAATATTTCCATTAACGGTGTGGCTGGCTCCGTCCAAGGTACTACTGCTGACTGCCAAGAAAATATCATTAGTCAAATTTGAAGGTAAGGTAGTCGAAGCAAAAAGCACAATATTTTCACCCGATATTGGAGTTCTACCTAAATTAATTTCGAAGGTCGTATCAGTAAACCAGTTAGCTAAATTATTCCAAGAATAATCTCCCGCCACATTATTAAAGGTTCGAGCATTTGGATAAGAATAATAAGTCACAGTATGACCATCGGTAACCGTGCCGGCAAAAGCCGAAGTAACAGAATTGTAGGCCTTAACATTACCATCAATAATTCCTGCCGCATTTGTCGATGAATCACTGAAATAAGCGTCTCCAAAAACTTTTCCAAGATTGGCACTAGTGTTATTAAAGAAAGCTTTACCTTTTAAGGAACCCATGTTTCTACTTGAATCATTAAAAATCCAACGGGTAATTAAATTTCCTGCGTAATCATAAATATTTCCTGAGACACCATTTGCATTATTAGTATTAGTACCACCGAAATCTGTATTGCCCGAAAATGTTACTGCACCATTTGTTGCTGAAAGATTACCGAAAATTAAATTTCCGTTTACTGTGCCGGCGTTTGTCGCTGAATTATTTAAAATCACATTTCCGTTGACGGTTCCTGAGTTTAGAGAAGTACCATTAAAAGTGCTGGTGCCAGTGACTATGCCGGAATTTGTAGAATTAAAATTAAAGACAAAGCCGCCAGAAATATTTCCGTTGTTAGTAGTATTAAGAGCCACAGTTACTGGTGTTGTAGTGCTATTAATAATAGAGCCGCCAACATTATTAACCAAATTTCCAATAAATCTGCCACCATTAATCACTCCACCAGATTGAATAGTAGTATCACCAAAACTACTTTTTGTATCGCTAGTCAAAATTCCATTCACAGTAATGGCTCCACTTAACGTAGACGATGACACAGTTATATTATTAAAACCTGAGACAGTGCCGGTGGCCGTAATATTTTCCAAAACAATATTAGTAGTGCTGCCAGTCAGATTTCCAACATTGTAAAAGTGCCCAGCTCCATCATCGCCTCGCAATGTTGTTGAAGCCGTGGCCACACAATTTCCAACATTAGAAGTTAAATAATAAT
>JBAZGP010000221.1:0-4025 GCA_041652835.1 Lutibacter sp.
CAAGCAAGAATTTATAAAGTTGGCGCCCATACTGTCGGCAGTTTCAAAAGTAACATGCAGCTGGTAATAATTTTCAAGTTCAGCGGTTTTATCACGCAATTCTATGTCTAAAATACCGCCGCCGCGTTTTCTCATATTTTTTGTTATTGCTTCGGTAGCTATAAAAAACTGTGCTTTTTTTGAGTTGAAATAATTTTCAAGCGCTGTTTTATTGCCTTCATAGATAAAATGGACTTGTCCGACTTTTGTAGAAGAAATAACTTCAGCTTTAAATCCGCCACGTGTGCTCCAAAATTTCGCCACTAAAGAAGCTGCAGCCACCACCGAACTTTCTTCAATAACCATTGGAATGGTATATTTTTTTCCGTTAATTACAAAATTTGGGGCAACACCATAGGGCAAATAATAATTGGATAACGTATTTTCAACAAAATCATCATGTAAATTTTGTAATATTTCATTCGAATTCCAATATTGCAACAAAACCTCTTTTGCTCTTTTATCGTTATTGAAAAACCTTGAAATTAGCCAATCTATTTTTTCAAGCTTATTCAACTTTGAAAATCCATTAACGCTTTTTGACATTTTTGATTAAGTTTAGTAACACCACAAAGATAATTTATTATATATAATTTACTGCAAATTCACAAATTGTTAATTTTTATGATAAATTTCATGCCTGAATTGCCAAATTTTTCTTAAACTTGGCAAATATATCAAGAACTTACAATTTAATGAAAAGACTTCTTATTATTTTTATTGCCATAAGTACCTTGGCAACTGCGCAAAAAAAAGACATAACGCTTGATGAAATTTGGAACGGCACTTTTAGAACAGAGCGCATGAACTCCCTAAACTCAATGAATGGTGATTTTTATTCGCTGCTCAATTATGACAGAAATACCAAAAATACCACTGTTGATAAATACAGTTATGCCACTTTGGAAAAAGTTGAAACCATTATAAACAGCAAAAATTTAAGTGAAATTAACTATTTTGAAAGCTATGATTTTAACAATGATGAAACCAAACTAATTTTAGGAACCGATTCAGAACCTATTTACCGTCGTTCAAGTTTAGGTGTTTTTTACGTGTATGATTTGGCTTCAAAATCGCTACAATTAATTGATGAAGATAAAATTCAAGAACCCACTTTTTCTCCCGACAGCAAAAAAGTGGCGTTTGTTAAAAATAACAATATTTTTATTAAAAATTTAGAAACCAATGAAGTGATTCAGGTTACTTCCGACGGGAAAAAAAATTATATTATTAATGGTATTTGCGATTGGGTTTATGAAGAAGAATTTTCGTTTGTTAGGGCATTTGAATGGAGCGGAGATAGTAAAAATATTGCATTTTTAAGATTTGATGAAACGGAAGTCCCAACCTATTCCATGGATATTACAGGCAACGATTTATACCCAACGCAACAGGTTTTTAAATACCCGAAAGCCGGGGAAAATAACTCGGTGGTAAGCTTGCATCTATATAATGTTTCAGAAGGAAAAACTATAAAAATTGAACTTGGAAATTATGAATACCTTCCAAGAATTAAATGGACAAACAATCCGGAAATCTTGTCGATTATCACCTTAAACAGGCATCAAAATGATTTAAAATTGTATGCGGTGAATGCCGTAAATTTTACTTCAAAAATTTTGTTAAATGAAGTTGACAAAGCTTTTGTGGACATAAATGACAATTTAACTTTTTTAACCGATAACAGTTTTATCTGGACAAGTGAAAAAGACGGATTTAATCATATTTATCATTATTCAAAAGAAGGAAAACTCATCAACCAAATGACAAAAGGAAACTGGGAAGTAACTAATTTTTATGGTGTCAATGAAAAAAACAAGGCTGTTTATTATCAATCGGTTGAAGATGGCTCCATTAATAGAACTATTTATTCCATAAAATTAAATGGAACAAACAAAAAACGTTTAACAAATGCTTCCGGAACAAATGATGCCTCCTTCAGTAAAAATTTAAATTACTTCATCAATACTTTTTCCGATGCCAATACACCTCCTATTTATACACTTTATAATGGTGAAGGAGGTTTATTGAAAGAAATTTTAAACAACAATGCGCTTTCTAAAGAATTAGAAAATTATAAAATTTCTAAAAAGGAATTCTTCACTTTAAAAACAAAAAACGGGGAATTCAATGCATGGATGATAAAACCTTTAAATTTTGATGCTAATAAAACATATCCATTATTTATGACCCAATATTCTGGTCCTGGTTCACAATCGGTTAGTAATACTTGGAATAGCTCGAATGATTATTGGTATCAGCTTTTAGCACAAAAGGGGTATATTATTGCTTGTGTTGACGGAAGAGGAACTGGCTTCAAAGGGGCTGATTTCAAAAAAGTTACTTATAAAGAATTGGGAAAATATGAAGTTCAGGACCAAATTGAATCCGCGATTGAATTGGGGAAAAGACCTTATATTGATGCAAGTGAAATTGGAATTTGGGGATGGAGTTACGGCGGATTTATGTCGGCAAACTGCTTATTTAAGGGAAATGATGTTTTTAAAATGGCGATTGCAGTTGCTCCAGTAACCAGCTGGCGATTTTACGATTCCATTTATACAGAACGCTATATGCAAACGCCACAGGAAAATCCAAGTGGTTATGATGAAAATTCACCGCTTAATTTTGCCAGCTTTTTAAAAGGAAATTTCTTATTGGTTCACGGAAGTGGCGATGATAATGTTCATTTTCAAAATTCAATGCGATTGGCAAATGCCTTAATTGAAGCAAACAAACCCTTTGATTTAGCCGTTTATCCCGATAGAACCCATGGCATTTATGAAGGTAAAAATACCAGGCTTCATTTATATGAAAAAATGAGTAGATTTATCGAAGAAAATTTAGGTAAAAAAATAAACTAATATTGAACTCTAAATAATTAAAATATGAAAGAAATACCATTCAGAAAACATCACCCAAAAGGTTTATATACTTTGTTTGCCACCGAAATGTGGGAAAGATTTAGCTATTATGGAATGCGCGCCTTATTGGTACTGTATCTTACTGCTGAATTAGTCAATGGTGGTTTTGGTTTAGGAAGACAAGAAGCCCTTGAATTGTATGCCATCTTTACAGGATTGGTTTATTTAACACCTATTTTAGGAGGCTGGGTATCTGATAAATATTTTGGACAACGGAAAACAGTTTATATTGGTGGTTTAGTTATGGCCGTTGGGCAATTTTTATTGGCTGCTAGTGCTTTGCTATACCAAACTACTCAAACAAGCTCTGATAATCGTCAGTTCTTATTTAATTTTGGATTAGGAGTACTTATTATTGGAAATGGATTCTTTAAACCAAATATTTCTACAGTAGTTGGTGAATTCTACAATAATAATGATCCAATGAAAGATTCTGCTTTTAACATCTTCTATTTAGGAATAAATTTAGGAGCAATTCTTGGTACTTTTATTGCCGGTGGTTTAGGAGAAAGTGTAGAATGGGGTTATGGATTTTTAGCAGCAGGTGTTGGTATGATTTTAGGTGTACTTTGGCTCAAAATGAAAGAAAACACTTTAGAATATTATGGATTACCACCAAACTCTCCTGAAGATAAAACTGTATTAGATAGTAAAGATTGGGTAACTATTTTTATTTGGATGATTGGTTTAATTGTGAGCACTTATATTTTGATGTACTTATGGGGTGTATTACCAGAGATTGTAAAAATAATTATTACTTATGGTGGTTTTACAGCAATCATTTTGGGATTAGCTTATACCATTACAAAAGGCACAAATGGTGCTGATGAATGGAGTAGAATGGCAGTAATTATTGTATTGGCAGTTTTTAATATTGTTTTCTGGGCTGGTTTTGAACAAGCCGGAGGTACATTTAGTTTATTTGCTAAAGATAACACAGATAGAATGATGTTTGGTTGGGAAATGCCAGCAACTTGGTTTCAAAATGTTAATTCATTTGCCATTTTAATATTTGCCTCTATATTTTCTATAATGTGGATATGGTTAGACAAAAAAGGGTGG
>JBAZGP010000221.1:4035-6105 GCA_041652835.1 Lutibacter sp.
TTTTCTTAGGAGCTATTGCCTTTTTTGTGATGACACAAGCCCAAGTCATTGCGGATACGGGTATTAAAATTTCACCTTGGTGGTTGGTTTCAGTATATGTTCTGCTAACTTTAGGTGAACTAATGCTTTCTCCTATAGGATTATCAATGATTACAAAATTAGCACCACCTAAATTAGTTTCAGTTGTAATGGGATTATGGATGGCTAGTTTTGCTGCTGGAAACTTTATGGCAGGTATGCTAGAAGGAATTCTTAAAAAGTTTGATTATCCACTATACCCATTTATTATGTGGGTGATGATTATTATTGGAGTTATAACGGTTCTAATTTCTCCATTGTTAAACAAAGCAATGAAAGGAATCCATTAAAATGAATATTACAAATATATAATAGTAAAAGGCTCTGCTAGTTTATTTGGTTGAGCCTTTTTATATATAAACAAAACTTAATTTAAAAAATTAATAAAATGAGTACAGAAAAAAAAGATTTAGGCTTTATTGGACTCCTTAAATCATTTACACAACCTTTTTGGATAGCAAGTATTATGGAACTTTTTGAGCGATGGGCCTGGTATGGCTTATTTGCTGTACTTGCATTATATTTAACAGGATCTGTAGACGAAGGAGCTTTAGGATTTTCTCATATTGAAAGAGGGGAAATAATGTCGTATGTAACTTTTATTTTGTACTTATTACCAATTATAACAGGAGCCATATCTGATAAAATAGGATACAAACTATCCTTAATTATTGCTTATTTATTATTGGGAATAGGATATTATTTTATGGGGAATGTAACTTCATATTCGGCTGTTTTCTTAATGTTTTTAATTGTTGCAGTAGGTGCTGCAATGTTTAAACCTGTAGCTTCTGCTATAATTACTAAATCTACCGATGAACGTAATTCCTCTTTTGGATTTGGAGTATTTTATATGATGGTAAATATTGGTGGCTTTTTTGGACCTCTTTTTTCTGGTAAATTAAGAGAAGAGTACGGTTGGAAAATTGTTTTCGTAATGGCTGCAGCAGCCATTGCAGTTAATTTAGTTTTGGTAATCTTCTTTTTTAAAGAACCTAATAGAGAAAAATCAAACGATTCTTTTGGAAAAACAATTACAAAATCACTTGTAAATATTTGGGAAGCTTTATCTGATATGAAACTTTCCATGCTTTTGCTGATTATGGTTGGTTTTTGGTTAATGTTTAATCAGCTTTTTTATACATTACCTGTATTTATTGAAGAATGGGTAAACACAAAACCTTTATTCAACGCTCTTCATAGCATAGCTCCAGGAATTGCTGATTTCTATAAAAATAATGATGGAGGAATTAACCCAGAACAAATTGTTAATATGGATGCCTTTTTTATTGTAATTCTTCAAATGATAATTTCAACAATTATCCTGAAATGGAAACCTATTAGCGCTATGATGTCTGGGATTATTATAGCAATAATTGGTATTGCTTTATCTTTTTATACTGATAATATTTTCTTTACATTAATTGGTATTTTAATTTTTGCCATTGGAGAAATGACTTCAAACCCTAAATTTTCAGATTATATTGCTAAAATCTCACCTAAAGGAAAAGAAGCTTTATATATGGGTACTTACTTTTTACCAATTGCTTTCGCCAATTTATTAACAAAGTGGATTACTGGAGATTTATATGAAAAAATGTCTGACAAAGTAAGTATCATTAGAACAGAATTGGCTTCAAAAAGTATTGAATTACCTGAACTAACAGAAACATACTCTAAAAATGATTTTTATGCTGAAGCCGCTGAAAAATTACAAATGACACAAGATCAAATGACTACATATTTATGGGATTTATACCATCCTGGAAACATTTGGTTTGTTATTGCTGGAATTGGAATGTTAACAATAATTGGGCTATTAATATACAATGTTGTTATTAATAAAAACAACAACAAACAAATAGCTTAATTAAACTATAACTAATATTTAATAATTGCAATTATTGAGTACAATTCTTTAAACTTTTATATGAATGGATAAATCTTTAAACGACTTTTTTAAAACACAGGTTTTAGGACATCCTGCAGGGC
>JBAZGP010000222.1:0-3098 GCA_041652835.1 Lutibacter sp.
TTATTGGCGCATCGGGAAGCGTTAACGGTAAAATTATTTGCGACAATGCCGATATTGAAGGCATATTTTCAGGAGAACTGTTGGTGAATAATTTACTGACTTTAAAAGCTACAGCAAAAATATCGGGAGATGTGGCCATAAGTAAATTATTAGTAGAACCAGGAGCCGAGTTTAACGCAACCTGCACCATGAAAATATCCATTATGGAACTTCAAAATGACCAATCCGGACAAGAAAAGACAGCTTAATAAATACCTTCAGTTAACCGGTATTGCATTTCAAATGGGTATCACTATTTATCTAGGTGCTTACTTTGGAAAAAGACTCGATGCTCATTTTCAAACTTCAAATAAAACTTTTACAATTATTTTAACCTTATTGGCATTAATAATTTCAATTTGGAGTATTTTGATGCAGTTAAAAAATATCAATGAAAAAAATGACTAAACAAATACAAATTTTTGGCATAAAGTTATTGTTTGCCCTAAGCATTGTTTTTGCTATTCATTGCGCTATTTTGTATTTTTTAGATATTTCTATATTTCAAAACCTTCTTATCCCAAGCTATATTACAAATTATTTTTTGGTGCTTCTTATTTTTTTTATTCTGATAAAACTGAAAGAAAAATATCTCGATTTGTTGGGCTTTGTTTTTATGGGCGGAAGCTTTGTTAAATTAGGTGTTTATTTTATCTTTTTTAATCCGGTTTTTAAACAAAATGGAACGGTAAGCGCTCAAGAAGCAACAGCATTTTTTACGCCCTATCTTTTGTGTTTGATTGTTGAAACATTTTATTTAATAAAATTATTGAACAACAAGATGTAATGTTTTAAAAACCTGGAAATAAACCACTTTAAAAAACAAGAAAAAATAGTTGTAAGTTTTTAATATAAAAATGTACATTTGCAAAATATTTTTAGGCACCACTATTAATAATGTATATGTATAGAATTAACGTAATTAAAACTCTTACATTTCTGTTTTTTGCAGTAACAATTTCTGTAAGCGCAAATAACAATCCTGATGAAAATAATCTTGTGCAAGGAGAACCTTCAGGCAATGATATTAAAACAGAAATCAGGGAAATAATTAAACACCATTTACAAGATTCACACGACTTTACTTTTTACCACAGCACTAAAGACGGCTCAAGTTTATCATTTCCGCTTCCTGTAATTTTATGGGATAACGGAATACAAATATTTATGTCTTCTAAATTCTATCACGGAGAAAAAGTTGCTGAAAATAATGGCAATTATTATAAAATTTACCATGCAAAAATATATAAAACAGATGTTGAAGGAACCATCAATTTAAATGAGCATGGACATCCCGAAAACATCAAACCGCTGGATTTATCAATAACGAAATCTGTTGCCTCTATGTTTTTAGTTGCTATTATCATGTTTTTGTTATTTAGAGGTTTGGCAAAATCATATAGCAAACACGGTAGTATTCCAAAAGGAGTTGGCCGTATTTTTGAACCATTAATACTTTATATCCGTGATGAGATAGCCATTCCAAATATTGGTGAAAAACACTATAAAAAATATATAAATTATTTATTAACCATCTTTTTCTTTATATGGTTTTTAAATTTATTGGGTTTAACACCACTTGGGGTAAATGTTACAGGAAATATTGCAGTTACTTTCGCTTTGGCAATACTTACTTATTTAATTACAACTTTAACCGCCAATAAAAATTATTGGAAACACGTTTTTTGGATGCCTGGTGTACCAAAATTAATGAGGTTGGTTTTGGCACCAATAGAATTATTTGGAACTTTTATTAAGCCATTTTCATTAATGATACGTTTGTATGCGAATATGTTTGCAGGCCATACGGTATTGATGAGTATTATTGGTTTAATGTTTATTTTTAAAAGCTGGATAGGAAGTCCACTATCATTTGGGCTAGCATTTGTCCTTTCATTATTAGAATTATTAGTTGCAGTATTGCAAGCATATATTTTCACCATGTTATCAGCCCTTTATTTTGGATCGGCTACAGAAGAACATAACGACAGTCATTAACAAAAATTGAACGTTTATTAATTAAATATATTTATATTATGGAAATTCCAACTATTGTAGGAGCAGGTTTAATCGTAATCGGTGCCGGTGTAGGTATCGGTAGAATTGGTGGTTCAGCAATGGACGCTATCGCACGTCAACCAGAAGCTTCAGGAAAAATTCAAACAGCTATGCTTATTGCAGCAGCGCTTATTGAAGGTATTGCATTTGCTGCGTTATTCGCAGGATAATATTTAAAGCAGCAGTTTACAACGGTTGGTTGAAACTGCTGCTTAATATTAATTGATTAAACAAAAAAATTAAACACATTTATTAAAATGGAGAAATTAATTAATGACTTTTCGGTAGGATTGTTTTTTTGGATGATAGCGATTTTCATTTTATTGCTGTTTGTATTAAGAAAATTTGCCTGGAATCCAATTTTAAATGCTGTAAATGATAGAGAAGAAGGCATTAAAAAAGCACTGAATGAAGCTGAAAATGCACGTAAAGAAATGCAAAATCTTACTGCAGAAAATGAGCTTATTTTAAAAGAAGCACGTGTTGAACGCGACACTATGTTGAAGGAAGCCCGTGAAATGAAAGAAAGCATTATTTCAGAAGCAAAAGTAGAAGCGCTTGCGCAAGCCACCAAAGTGGTTGAACAGGCAAAAGCAACAATTGAGTCTGAAAAACACGCTGCAATTGCCGAAATAAAAAATCAGGTAGCTGAATTGTCATTAGGAATTGCAGAAAAAGTAATGAGAGTTGAATTGGCCGATAAAAACAAGCAAATTAAGCTTGTTGAAGACATGTTAAAAGAAGTAAAGCTATAAGAATCAATTTCAAATGAACGGATCCAGAGCGGCAATAAGATATGCAAAAGCAATACTGAGTTTTGCACTTGAACAACAAAAAGAAGTTGAAGTGAATAATGATATGATTCTTGTTGCAAACACAATCAGTGAAAGTAAAGAATTGCAATCATTGCTTAACAGTCAGGTTTTAAAAATAGAATTAAAAAAATCAGCTTTAAAAGAAATTTTTGATAGCAGAACATCAGCTTTAACTATTGGACTAAT
>JBAZGP010000222.1:3108-6081 GCA_041652835.1 Lutibacter sp.
TTAATTGAAAATAAGAGATTACCAATTTTAAGTGAAGTCGCAAAAAAATATAGCATTATTTATGATTCGTTAAAAGGAATAGAAGTTGCGAAAGTAACAACAGCTATTCCGTTAACCGAAGAATTAAATCAACAAATTTTAAGTAAAGTACTTGAAATTACAGGAAAAAAAGCAACTATTGAAAGCATTATAAATCCTGATATTATTGGCGGATTTATTCTTCGTGTTGGCGATATTCAATATGATGCAAGTGTGTCCAATAAATTGCAGACACTAAAAAGACAGTTTGAAAACAAAAGTTTTTAATCCATAATAAAAAAAAGAATTTAGTTTTAAAAAATATAAATAATGGCATCAATAAAACCAGCTGAGGTATCAGCAATTTTAAAACAACAATTAGCGGGATTTGAAGCATCAGCTTCATTAGACGAAGTGGGATCAGTGCTGCAAGTGGGTGACGGTATTGCACGTGTTTACGGACTTGCAAATGTTCAATACGGTGAGTTGGTTGAATTTGAAGATGGAATGGAAGGACTGGTACTTAACTTGGAAGAAGACAATGTTGGTGTTGTATTGTTAGGGCATTCAAGAGCAATTAAGGAAGGATCTATCGTAAAACGTACAGAAAGAATTGCTTCATTAAACGTTGGTGAAGGCATTGTTGGTCGTGTTGTAGATACATTAGGAAATCCAATTGACGGCAAAGGTCCAATTCAAGGAGAAACTTATGAAATGCCTTTGGAGCGCAAAGCTCCCGGCGTTATTTATCGTGAACCGGTAACCGAACCATTACAAACAGGTCTTAAAGCGGTTGATGCAATGATTCCAGTTGGTAGAGGTCAGCGTGAACTTATTATTGGTGACCGACAAACCGGAAAATCAACAGTGGCCATCGATACCATTATCAATCAAAAAGAATTTTATGATGCTGGCGTTCCGGTTTATTGTATCTATGTTGCCATTGGTCAAAAAGGATCAACAGTAGCAAATATTGCAAATTTATTTGAAGAAAAAGGCGCAATGGCTTATACTACAATTGTGGCCGCAAACGCTTCTGATGCTGCTTCCATGCAGGTTTATGCTCCAATGGCAGGTGCTGCAATTGGAGAATATTTTAGAGATACAGGTCGTCCTGCATTAATTGTTTATGATGATTTATCTAAACAAGCAGTGGCCTACCGTGAAATATCATTGTTGTTACGCCGTCCACCAGGACGTGAAGCATATCCTGGAGACGTATTTTATTTACACTCCCGTTTGTTGGAACGTGCCGCAAAAATTATCAACAATGATATCATTGCAGCGCAAATGAATGACATACCAGATTCATTAGTAGGAAAAGTAAAAGGCGGAGGATCTTTAACAGCTTTACCAATTATTGAAACTCAGGCAGGTGACGTATCGGCTTATATTCCAACAAATGTAATTTCTATTACCGACGGACAAATTTTCTTGGAGTCCGATTTGTTTAACTCTGGTGTTCGCCCAGCAATTAACGTAGGTATTTCGGTATCTCGTGTTGGAGGTAATGCACAAATTAAATCAATGAAAAAGGTAGCAGGTACTTTAAAATTAGACCAGGCACAATACCGCGAGCTGGAAGCATTTGCAAAGTTTGGATCTGATTTGGATGCTGCCACCATGAATGTTATTGAAAAAGGTAAACGTAACGTGGAGATTTTAAAACAAAATCAAAGCGATCCGTTTAAAGTTGAAGACCAAATTGCAATTATTTATGCAGGTTCTAAAAACTTACTGAGAGCTGTTCCTGTTGAAAAAGTAAAGGAATTTGAACGCGACTTTTTGGCTTACCTAAATGCAAAACACAAAGATGCGCTGGATTTATTAAAAGCAGGAAAATTAACCGATGAGGTTATTGATATATTAACCATTGCCGCGAAAGAAATTTCAGCTAAATATGTTTAATCCCCTTCTAACCTCCCCAAAAGGGAGGGAAAAAGGAATTTTAATTATAATAAAATAAGGTCCTTTTCTTTGGAAAGGATTTAGGATAGGAAAAATGGCAAACTTAAAAGAAATACGAAACAGAATTACATCCATTGGTTCAACAATGCAAATCACCAGTGCCATGAAAATGGTGTCTGCAGCAAAGTTGAAAAAAGCACAAGATGCAATTACCCAAATGCGTCCGTATGCCAATAAGTTGACAGAACTTTTACAAAATTTAAGCGCTACTTTAGAAGATGATATTGAAAATGTTTATGCAGAACAAAGAATAGTTTCAAAAGTATTGATTGTTGCAATTACTTCAAACAGAGGCTTGTGTGGAGGATTCAATTCTTCGGTAATTAAAGGATCTGTAAAATATATTGAAGACAATTACCAAGGCAAGCAGGTTGATATTTTCTCCATTGGAAAAAAAGGCTATGATATTTTATCAAAGAATTTTACCGTTATTGAAAGACATAACGAAATATATGACGATTTAACCTTTGATAATGTTGCTGTAATTGCCGAACAAATAATGAGTTTGTATGCCTTGGGGAAATATGATAAAATTGAATTGATTTACAATCGTTTTAAAAATGCCGCAACCCAAATTTTAACTTTAGAGCAATTTTTACCGATTGAACTTACTGAAGGTGAAGGCAAATTAAATACAAACACCGATTATATTTTTGAACCAAATAAAGCAGAAATAGTTCTCCAATTAATACCAAAATCGTTAAAGACGCAACTGTACAAAGCACTTAGAGATTCTTTCGCTTCAGAACATGGTGCTCGTATGACAGCAATGCATAAAGCAACAGACAACGCTACGGAATTAAGGGATAATTTGAGGTTAACCTATAACAAAGCCCGTCAGGCAGCCATTACAAACGAAATTTTAGAAATTGTTGGAGGCGCTGAGGCGTTGAATAATTAGACGTAGCGGTAGCGAAGTCAAATTTCAAAAAGCTGAGGCGTTGAATAATTAGACGTAGCGGTAGCGAAGTCAAATTTCAAAAAGCT
>JBAZGP010000223.1:0-6059 GCA_041652835.1 Lutibacter sp.
ATGCAACGTTTGTAATTCTTGAACGTCAACTTCGAGATTTCGGGCTGAAATATCCAAAAATTTACCGGTACCGGCAGCACACTTATCATTCATAAAAAAATTGGTCATTTTACCGTCATCATCCAATAGTATTACTTTTGTATCCTGGCCTCCAACGTTGATAATTGTTTTTACTTTTAGTTCATTTCCCAAACTATTTACAGCTCCTTTTGCATTTGCCGTTAATTCATTAACATTTTCATTACTTATTTTAAATAATTTTCTGCCATAACCAGTAGATACAATATATTTTAAATCTTCTCTCGTTAAATTGTTAGGCTTCAACAATCTATCAAGGCTATCCAATGCGTTTTGGTTAAACATACTTCCTGTTGGTGATGCAATTTTATCGACCATTTTTCCTGATTCATCAATTAATACAATTTTAATTGTTGTTGAACCTATATCTATTCCTAAGTAATAATTCATAATTGTTTTTTTCTTTTATTATCTTTAATGGATTCCAAAAATGCCTCTAAACGGGTTGTAAGCTGCCCTGAATCCTTGGGGTTATAGTCTAATTCCACATTTAATATTGGATATCCTTCAGCTTCTAACGCTTTACTAATTTTTCTTGCTTCCATATCATAAAGTTGACAGCCAGTAAAAGTTTGATATACTACACCATCAACTTTATAATCTTTCATTGCCAATAAAATTTTCCGAATTCTATCATCATTAGGTGTAAAATTTGGGCAGGTACTTGGTTTTAAATAGCGATCCGCTAATGCCGGAACCATATCGTATAAAAACCATTCATCAACGGCAACGACATCAGTTAACATTCGGCTACTTGAGCAAAACTCTTCATAAACAACTACGCCTCCAAGTTTTTCCAATAAAATTGGTGTTCTCATATTTGGAAAGATTGAAGGAGATCCTGTTAATAATATTCTTGGTGTTCGTGAATTTGCAACCGTAATTTCCTTTACTATCCTTTCTTCTAACTCATTATTTAGGATGGCTAAATTTTCCCTCCAACTGTTTACATCATCAAAAAAATAGGCATTGGCAATTAATAAAGCATCTTTACCAAAAATAACAGGAGCCTCTTTTCTAATTCTCATAAAGCGTCTATATTCAGCTTGAGCTTGAGCAATATCCTTTATGGATTTTTTTAATTTTCTTCTTGTAAGTCTATTGCCAGTTACTTTTTCAAGTTTCTTAACCAGTTTTTTAATATTCCGTTGCCAATATTGTCTTGCTTCCTCTGAATCTTTACTTGGTGGGACTTCTAAAGCGTAAAATTCTTTATTAATTTCATCACCCATTTCACCCATTTTCTTTTTTTGATCACAGGTTGTTGGGTTAATAACCAAGTCTGGTATTGCATTTCCGGGAAGCATATCTAAGTAAAGTGCCCCAAGTGTTGATTTAACCATTGGACATGTTTTTGCGGGTAAAAAATCAGAGCCGGCAGTATCCGTTGAATAAGCTCCTGAACATATTCTGACAGCAGTTGCATCAAGCGCATGAATAATTTCAATTGGTACGTGAATGCACATAGAAGCAATTAGTTTTTTATCTTTTGGATACAGTGATTCTCCTGTTTCTATAGGTCTGAACTTATTATAAAAATATTCCATACCAGAAATCTTATCTGGAAAATCATCTATAATTTCAGACAATACTTGGTTTACCTCCATATTATAATGGATAGTTGAGGTTTTTTTTAACCTATTATATCTATCTAAATCGGTAGCATTAATCATCTTTCTTTTTTTTTGAAGTTAACGAATCATCTTGGCCATACCGTTTGAAAAACCCTTCTTCAGTTGACGAAAAAATTTTAAAATTAAAGAACTTTACATCTAACGCTCCTTTTTCAGGGCAGGCTTCAACACATTTAAAGCACATCATACAATCATCTTTTACTATATTTTTACTCGTAATGTCATCGGCAATTGCGGTGATTCCTACATCACAAACCCGTGAGCAATTTCCACAACGCGTACATTTAGAGCCGTCTTTTACCAAACGTAAAATTCCAATTTTTGAGAATAAATATTGTAACGCACTCATTGGGCAAAAGAAACAGAAAAATCGTTTTTTGAAAAAAGAGCCTACAAAAAATAGTGCCATAAATAAAATTCCAAGACTGGACATTACCATAGTTGTATTACTTGTAAAATCTATAAATACTTGTGAAGTATCTCCCCTAAAAAGTGGCAATACCGTTCTTCCAGGACAAATTTGGCAAAATGGGGCACCCATATCTTGCGATATTTTAGGAAGACCAAAAAATGAATTACTCATTCCTAAAGGAATTAATATCAGCAAGACTAAAAAAACATATTTCACCCAACTAAGTCTTTTAAAACTCAATTCATCATAATTGGCAAATCGTGTCAGTGTGAGTTTCCTAAGTCTGGTAATCCAATCTTGAAAAGTACCTAAGGGACAGGCATATCCACACCAAGCTTTATTGAAGATTATAAAAAGGAGCACAAAAGAACCTAAACCAGTAATAAATCCTAATCCTCGAAAGCTAAATAATTGATCCCAGGTTATATGTAAATTATGCTGAGCTGATATTAAATAACAGGTTCCAGGGCTACCAGTATTATAAGGGCAAGCAAAAATTGGTAAATTAGAACCAACATTAATAAAAAAATAGCCTCCATATACAAATAGTAAAAAAAATGCTATTTGTATAATTGTTCGAAATTTAGAAACGTTCGAATTATTGATATACTGAATAATTTTAATTTTTTTCATCTAACTTTATTTCTTTATAAATTTTTTGTCGTTTAAAACGATATATAAATATGCCTATTACGGTAATAATAATGGTAACAACAAATACAGCAAACGCCCAAAACATTGACATATACATTGTTTTTGCAGGTCTATAACCATCTGATAGGCTAATCGTGTAGTGGATGTATGAATATTCATTACCATTATAATTTCCTTGTTCGGGAAGGGTAATTTCACCGTATAATAAGTAATAATAAATTTCACGGTTGTTCAATTCTTGCCAAGAAGAGAAATAGTCTTGAATAAACTGGAAAGTACTTTTGCCTTCTTTATTTGTTTTTAACGTTTTATTCCAGTTTTTTTGAGTCACTAAAGTTAAATTAGCACCTTCAACCGGTTTTCCATTTACAAGAAATTGGTATTCAACGTTATCACCAGAAGCTGTAAAATAATGTAAATCTTCAGCAAACCCTCTTTCACGTTTAATTTCAATAGGAATTATTTCTGGATACAAATTCGGACCAACAAGGCCACGAACTAATTTATGTCCATTTCTACAGCTATGATTTAACAGTTCACTTTTGGCAACGGCAATATTTAAGGTATTGCCAGAAACTTCTTTTTGAATTAAATAAGCATTGTAATATCCTTCTTCTTTACTGACATAAGAAAAAAATGATTTTCCTCCTTTTGTTATTAACTTTCCTTCGACCTGCTTTTTTGAAGGCGAAAATAGGTAAAACTCAAAATTTTCTTTTTCTGAAATTTGAAAATATTCAGCTTCTTCAGGATTTGTTCCCTTTCTTAGCCATTGAATGATAGAAGATTGACCTCTTTTACCCGGTTTTGATGAAAGCCGATGCATGCCATTAGTAACTATATTTTTTTCTCCCTCAGGAGGCATATTTGAAAACCAATTAATTTCTTGGGCTACTAAAGGATGAAATAATAAAAGAGAAATCACAAGTACACTTCTAAAAGTATATTTCGATTTTTTTATATTTTTTAAAAATATCATAATCCAATATTTTAATTTTTATAAATGTTAAAATTGATAGGAAACTGAGGTATTTAAATTAACAGGCCATCCCGTAATGTAGCTGGTTTCCCAAGAGGTTTTATGTGTGATTGGATTGTATGTTTGAGAAGCATTAGCATAGGTTGCATAATTGGTATCTAAAACATTGTTAACTGCGGCTGTTACTGTTAGCCCTTTCCATTTATACATTAATTTTATATTTAACAATGAATACCCTTCATAAGTATTAACTTCTTCATTATCCATATAAAATTTATCGACAAATTTATAGTCTATTGCTGTTATTAAACCAAACTTAAACTCGTATCTTAATCCGGAATTAACCGTATTATGTGGCGTTTTTCTTAAGATACCGTTTCCATAATCGGGACTATCTACAAACCTTGCATCTAAATAGGAATAATTTGTATAGATATTAAACTTTTCTGTAAAATGATATTCTAAAGACATCTCAATCCCCGAATGTTTAGTTTTACCAATATTTTGATAAACTGGCGTATTTAAATCTATTTCAGGATTAATTTCTGCTGCGATCTGATCTTTAAAATCCATGATAAAAAATGAGGTCTGATACATAAATTTTTGTTGAAGATTACCTCTTATTCCTATTTCATAATTATTAATATATTCTGATTTTAAATCAGGGTTTGCTATTCCTCCATAAGCACTTCCAACAAACAACTGAGAAATTTGTGGCGGATTAAATCCCTGTGCTATATTTCCAAAAATAGTTATGTTTTTTGTTGGATTATAGGCAAAGCCAAATTTTGGGCTGAAAGATGAAACATTGGTTGTTCCAGAGGTATTATCATCACCTATATGTAACCTATCAGTCCAATCATAACTAACCAAATCATATCTTAACCCAAGAGTAACCGCTAATTTATTAGTGAGCATAAATTCATCTTCCATAAAAGCACCAAACAAATTATAAGCACTTTCACCTTCACTTGTTTTAACTCCAATAATTCCTGTTTGTTTATCTCTACGAAATGTTTTATCATCACCTTTTTCATCAAGCATACTTAATCCAATAACTATTGAATTATCCTTAGTAAAAATTTTATTTTTAAACTCACCCCGTATTTCGCCTCCGATTGAATTGATGTCATCTTCTGAAAAACTAGCGTCCGAATAAAATCCATCACTATTATTATTTCGATAATAAAGATTTCCATATATATTAACATTGTCATTCAAGTTTTGGGTAAACACTAAATCTGTTCTTAGAACATCCCTATTGTAACCTGCAAATAAGTTGGATGATTCAGTTGATCTATTATCAAATTGTTCTCGGGTTAAAGTTCCTGGCAAATCATTTTCACTACTTAGATAATCTGTTGTAAATTGAAGTTTTCCTGAATTATTAAATCGTTGGATAAGTTTTATCCCAAACCTTGAAGAATTGTATTTACTTCTGTCCATATAACCATCAGTATTAAAATATTTTCCTTTAAGTAGATATCTAAATCCATTTTTTCCACCATTAATATCTCCTGAAAAAGTCTTGGAATTATAACTTCCATAAGAAGCTTTTACTTTACTGTGTATGCCTTCCTTTGGAATTTTTTCAACAACATTTATAACACCAGTAATTCCGTTTGGTCCGTATAATGCAGAAACTGGTCCCTTTAAGACTTCTACTTTTTCAGCATTTTCCATATCAACACCTTCAAAATCTGTTCGCCCCATGGCTTCGGTTAAAGAAACGCCATCTACTAAAACAAGTATTCCCCGCGTTACATGTGTATGAAGCCCAACACCTCTAAAACTCACCAAATTTGACTCATTATGGTATCTATCTTCTGTAAAAACACCAGGAATCCGAATAAGTACTTCCTCTATATTCCGACCTTCGGTACGTTCAATTTCTTCTCTATTTATAATATAAACTGGAGATCCAATTTTGTCAATAGTCTTTTGAATTTTTGTTGCAGAAACCGTTATTTCATCCAATAGGAAGTTTCTTGTTTTCATTAAAAATTTAACCTTAGTAATTTTCCCTTCTTCGATACTTATATTTGAAAGCGTATCTATATAATAACCCAACGCATGGGCGTTCAGTTTATATGTTCCGGGTTTAATGTTATTTATTACAAAAGTTCCGTTTTCAGAAACAACAGCACCTAAACCCACTTCTGTAATTATTATTTCAGCGTTAGGAACCGCTTTCAATGTTTTGTTATCTAATACAATGCCGCTCACTGTTCCCACTTTTTGCGCAATTGCTAAAAAAGTAAAAAGTAAAAAACACAAACTAATTATATATTTTTTCATGTGT
>JBAZGP010000224.1:0-6021 GCA_041652835.1 Lutibacter sp.
TTTTTTAACCATTGTTAATTACTTTGGCGATGTTTTTGGGGATTTGGGGAGGCTATGTAGCAGGAACCTTAACAGATTTATTTCTTAGTCAAGATTATCTTTACGGAATTAGACTCGATTTTGACTTTTACTATATTCAATATGCTTTAATTAAGACTGTGGTTTTTGCATTTGTAATTGCAACCATACCTGCTTATCATGGATATTACGTTAAAGGTGGTTCATTGGAAGTTGGCCGTGCAAGTACACAAGCTGTAGTTTGGACCAGTGTTGTCATCATTTTATTAAACTATTTTTTAACCCAAATGCTTTTAGGATAAATGATTGAAGTTATTGATTTATATAAAGAATTTAAAGGGATACCAGTTTTAAAAGGAGTTTCAACCACTTTTGAAAAAGGCGTAACCAGTATGATTATTGGTCAGAGCGGATCAGGAAAAACAGTTTTTTTAAAGTGTTTGGTTGGGCTACATATTCCAGAAAAAGGAATTATTTGTTTTGATGGAAGAAAACATACGGAACTCGACATTAAAGAACGCAGGCTCTTAAGACAAGAAATTGGAATGGTTTTCCAAGGTGGCGCATTGTATGATTCTTTAACTGTTGAAGAAAATATAATGTTTCCTCTTAAAATGTTTACCGATCAATCTTTTGAAGAAAATTTGGATCGTGTAAATTTTGTTTTGAAAAGGGTGAATTTAGAAAATGCCAATAAAAAATTTCCAGCGGAATTGTCAGGTGGAATGCAAAAGCGGGTTTCAATTGCCAGAGCCATTGTTATGAATCCAAAATATTTATTTTGTGATGAACCCAACTCGGGTTTAGATCCAAACACAGCAACAGTTATCGATAATTTAATTAAAGAAATTACAGAAGAATATCAAATAACAACGGTAATAAACTCTCACGATATGAATTCTGTGATGGAAATTGGAGAAAAAATTATTTTTTTAAAAGATGGTGTAAAAGAATGGGAAGGATCAAATAAGGAGATATTTAAAACTGAAAATGAGGCGATTGTAAATTTCGTGTATTCCTCTAATTTATTCAGAAAAGTAAGAGAGGCATATTTAAAAGAAACAAAGTAGTTAAGAAGTTTGTTTTTATTAAATATACCTTTATATTTGCACCCGCTAAAAAGAAATAAATTGACCTGGTAGCTCAGTTGGTAGAGCACCTCCCTTTTAAGGAGGTGGTCCTGGGTTCGAGCCCCAGCCCGGTCACAAAAAAGCTTCTCAAAAGGGGGGCTTTTTAATTTAAAATCTTGGTGAGATACTCAAGTGGCCAACGAGGGCAGACTGTAAATCTGCTGCGCAAGCTTCGAAGGTTCGAATCCTTCTCTCACCACAAAAACCCTCAAACAAATTTGTTTGAGGGTTTTTTAGTTTTAAAAAACTGATTACGGATTTTGTGTTAATGTTATGAAAGCCCTTTTGTACAGCTTCTATATATTAATTTATTTTAAGAAAAAATTAAAAATTGTTTACCACTAAAGTATCTAAATTTAAACGGGTTTTAAGCCATTTTTTTAATTGATCTTTTTGAGGGTCTTTTTTTGACACAGATTTGTCCCAAGTCGCATTAAATACGTTAATGGTATCAATACTCTTAAAGTTAGTGTTAAATCGTTTAGCATAGCTTAATTGCTTTAAGCTACCGTAATTAATCTGGGCTTCTTTACTTATTTGTACAAAAGGAATTTGGGAGGCATAAAATTTAGACAATTCAGTTTCTAAGAGTTTAATTTTATCTTCTTTTTCTTTTAGAGATTCATCTCTTGTAGAAATTAGTTTTTGATTTTGTTTATATAGTTCCGTTAGGTTTTCAACTTCTTGCATCAAATCAGAATCTCCGCCTTGTTTAATAATTAACTTAGTGTTGGTAAGTCCATAATTTGGAAGTTTTGTAGACCAATAATTAATTTCTTCTGAAGAAAGCTTTTTTCCATAGACGTAGATTTTTATGCTATTGGATTTAAAATTCAAGTCTTCAGCTTTTTCGTCTATAATACTAATTCCACTTTCTTTAATGTCTGCTATTAAATTTTCTGCAGATTGTTTAAACTGATTTATTTTAAATAAATTAAAAAACAGATAAATACTTCCTGCAAAAATGATGAATGCAATAGATGAAGCCAGCTGGGCTATTCGTTTTCTTTTGGCAAAATCCTGATATTTTACCATTGGAAAATTCAAGAATTTCACAATTACAAAAGCAGCCAATCCAATAAATACCGTATTGATACTAAATAAAAACATAGCACCTCCAAAATAGCTAAAATTACCTATTGCCAGTCCGTAACCAGCTGTACAAAGCGGTGGCATCAAAGCGGTGGCAATGGCAACACCAGCAATGGTATTGGTTTGTTTGCTCCTTCTACTTATGGCAATGATTAATGCCAAACCACCAGCAATTGCTATAAATACATCTCTAACGTCTGGTGATGTTCTTGCCAAAAGTTCAGGCGTTTCATTTCTGAAAAGCGGAATTAAAAAAAACAAAAATGAAGTTGCCAAACTCAGCACAATCATCAATCCTAAATTGATAAGTGAGCGTTTTAAAGTGTCAATGTCATTTATTCCAATTGACAATCCAATCCCTAAAATTGGACCCATTAATGGAGAAATAAGCATTGCACCGATAACAACAGCAGGGGAACTGATATTTAAGCCAATAGAAGCTATTAAAATGGAAAAAACCAATACCCAAGCAGTATGGCCTTTCATTGAAATATTTTCTTTTATATCTTCAATGGTACCTTTTTTATCAGTATCATGTCTGATATCGAGCAATTCAAATAAAAATTGTTTTATGTTTGCCCAAGCCTCTTTTAATTTTGTATTTACAACAGGTTGGTTGCTATTTGTATTTTCCATGGCTACATTTTTTAAACAAATTCTTCACCAAATTCGGTTTTTACCGCCAATGTTATTTGTTTTATTTCTTGCTCTTGATTTTGTGGACAAATTAAGAGCACATCGTCTTTTTCAATTACAATAAAATTATTTAAACCCTGTATCACCACGCGTTTTCCCGACCGTGTTCGCACCATATTGTTTTTGGAATCCCTATAGATAACATTTTCTCCAATAGTGGCATTTTGGTCTTTGTCTTTGGCAAGTTTGTTGTAAAGAGATCCCCATGTTCCGAGATCATTCCATCCAAATTCAACAGGCAATATATAAACATTCTCCGCTTTTTCCATAATTCCAAAGTCGATGGAAATATTTTCTGAAAAAGCATAATTTTTTTCAATAAAATCGGTTTCAGAAGCCTTATTGTAACTGTCTTCTCCTTTTGAAAATAGGGTGTACATTTCCGGCAAATGCGTTTTAAATGCTTTTAAAATACTTTTTGCACTCCAAACAAAAATACCGGCATTCCATAGATAATCTCCGCTTTTCAAAAATTGTTCAGCAGTTTCCAAATTTGGCTTTTCTGTAAAGTCAGTTACTCTTTTTATGGTATTTTTTGAAGGATTGAACTTAATATATCCGTAACCGGTATTTGGTTCCGATGGTTTAATGCCAAGCGTTAACAAAGCATCATTTTCAGCACAAAAATCAAATGCTGTTTGTACATTTTTTATAAATTCATGTTCGTCTTCTATCCAATGATCTGATGGAGCGATAATTAGAATTCCGTTCGGATTCTCTTCGTAAATTTTAAAAGCGCTGTATAAAATACAAGGCGCAGTATTTCGCATTGCAGGTTCTAACAATATTTGTTTTGTTGTTATTGCTGGAAGCTGTTCCTTAATTATATTTTCATAAGTTTTATTGGTGGCGATTAAAATATTCTCTGAAGGAATTAAGGTTTCAAAACGGTTCACTGTTTTTTGGATTAATGTACTTCCGGTTCCCAGCATATCGTGAAATTGTTTTGGAAACAGTTGGGTACTTATTGGCCAAAATCGAGAACCGACTCCGCCGGCCATAATCACTGCATAATAATTTTTATTCATCTAAATAAATTTTATAGGGACTGCAAACCTTCATTTATGTTGATTGGCAATTCCTTCTTGTTTAATGCCCATTATGGGGCTCTACTTCTGCATTTTGATTGAATAAATAAATCTTTTTACTCGCCATTTCAACACATTCAAATCGTGTTCTTCTTTTTGCTCCTTTTTTAAAGGATTTGTTGTTGAAATTAAAAATACTTCCGTTTTCTAACTCAAAGATAAAGCTCTTTCCTGACTTTTCATTGTAACTATTCATTTCACGTGTTAAATTAACGTCGGCTCCCGTGCTTGCTTTCGGATTTTTAAGATAATTTGCCAAATAGGGCAGTAGGTGTGGCGGATAAATGCCTGGATGCAAAAACGGTAACATTAAATGTTGAAAATTTTGCTTCCATTCCTTGCCGTGCGGTTTCACTCTTTTATGCTTTTTGAAAGTCACCCAATGTGCCAATTCGTGAATAAGTGTAAATAAAAACTGATATTGATTTAAATTGTTATTTAACGTAATTTGAAAATCGCCGTTTATTTTTCTTTTGAAATCGCCATGTTTTGTTGCCCTGTTGTTCACTATTTTAATGTGAATAGGATTTTTTGTTAAAATTTCTTCAACCAAATCAACAGCGTTCTCAGGAATGTATTTTGAAAGTATTTTCATGTTTAATTAAGGTGTTGTTGAAGAAACCTGTAAAATTTTTCCGTTATAAAATTTGTTTCCGTTTAAGGCAAAATTATAAATATAGTTGGCCATTTCTTCGGCTGAAACAGGAGCCTTGTAACCTGGAAAAGCTTCTTCCAACATTTCGGTTTGCACTGAACCTAACGCCAATGCGTTAAACGCTATTTGTTGCTCTTTGTATTCTTCTGCCAAAACTTCCGTTAAGGTTAACAAAGCGCCTTTAGAAGAGCTGTAAGCTGACAATCCGGGAAATTTTACACTTCCTTGTACGCCGCCAATACTGCTGATGTTTACCACATGACTTCCTTTTTTTAGAAAGGGAATAAGTAAGCGGGTAAGTTCGGCAACGGCAAAAATATTGACTTTATAAACTTCTAAAAAATCTTCCGAAGTTAAATTTTCAAATGATTTGTTGATTAATTTTCCGGCATTGTTAATTAAAACATCAACTTGTTCCCAGTTTTTATCCACAAAATCAGTTATCTTTTTTAAATCGTTTTTATTTGATAAATCTACAGAAATTGTGGTAATATTTTTTAGTTTAAGATTTTCTAACGGAGAAGAATTTCTGGACAAGGCCAAAACTTGATGGTTGTTTTTGGCAAATAATTGAGCTAACTCAAATCCAATTCCGCGACTTGTTCCTGTGATAATAATATTTTTCATTTTAATTAAATATAATATGTTGATAAGCTCCAATATCGGCTGGAATTGTTCTTGTTGTCCCTAAAATATCTTTGGGAACCAAATGTGTTCCTTCTGACGCTGCTTTTTTTATACCTTCAGAATTTTGCCCCACAACGAATTGATTTTTATATGGTGCTTTAAAATGAGGATTTCCATTAAAAATAGTATTAACATAATGGTTTGTGTCTGCAAAATTATACGTTTCAATTGCAGAATAAGAATGACCAGGGTCATAAAACCGTATCATATTGTTTTTAAAGGTATAATTAAAAATAGTTCCTTCAACTTTATCAATCATCAACTCTATATTGCTGTTTCCTTCAATAATGCAATTGGTGAAAATTGCTGCAAGTAAATCGTATTTTTCTACAATTTGTGTATTGCTTTCGTAGGAAAAGTTATTAATTAAAACACTTGGAGATTGTCGAAAACTATAGGTCCAAAAATTCGCAAATGTAGCATGAATAAAACTATAAGTTCCACCGGCAGTACATGCTAAGGAGTTTTGTCCGCTATTGTTAATCACCAAATTTTCTCCATAAATGTTTGTTCCTCTTCCTAAAATTCCAAAGTTGGAACTGTTGTAAATTTGTGTGTTTTTAACAGTTAGCGTTGGAGAAGTTGCACTCCCAATAGAATCTGAAATAATTCCTACGGAAGCATTTTTAATAATCGTATTTTTTATGCTGTTATT
>JBAZGP010000225.1:0-6010 GCA_041652835.1 Lutibacter sp.
CGGGTGTTTTCAGAAATTGAATTTCCTGGTTTTATGATGTTTACCAACAATAACCCAATAGAAACTGCTATGATGGTTGTCATTATATATAAACCAATGGTTCTTCCACCCATTTTAGACAATTTTGAAATGTCTTTTAAGTCGGAGACCCCTTTTATAAGTGATCCTAAAATTAATGGTACGGCAATTAGCTTTAATGAATTGATAAAAACAGTACCAAAAGGCTTTATCCAATCTCTAACAATTTCGTTGCCACCTTCAAATTGTGTCATTAATAAACCTACCGCAACACCCAAAACCATTCCCATTAAGATTTGCCAATGCAATGCTATTTTTTTCATTCGAAAGTTTTTAAATTTTTGGAAAGGTAAAAAAAAATTGAAGATTTTTAATAAAAAATGCGCCAAAGGCGCATTTCATATTCTTTTTAATTTAAGAAATTAAAATTGGTATCGTAAAGAAAGTGCAATATCCAAATCAGTATCTTTTCCATAATCTCCAATTATACCAAACTCTGGTCTAAAATCCAACGAAATCAACAAAGGAATATCAAAATTATATTCAATACCAATATTTCCATCGGCATTTAAAAATAATCCATCATCATTATTTCCTGAATAATGACTGCCTTTATTCCATGAACCAATACCGGCACCAAAACCTGCATACCAATTAAATCCCTGATCAATATTCCAAACCCATTGGTAAAGTCCGGTTAATTTAAACGCATCAGCATCATCACTATTTCTAAAACCCAAATCCAATTCCAATCGGGTGGAATTACTCAACTCATGCTGATATGATATTTCACCACCAAAACCATCATTATCGCCTAAACGAACACCTATAGCATTTCTTGCAATGTCTTGGGCGTTTGACGTAAAAATAATTCCCAAAAGGAAAATTGTCATAAAAATTAATTTCTTCATAAATATTGTTTTTTTAAAATTATTATACTCAACTTTTTACAGTTTAAACGTTGTATTTAAAACGAAAATCCATTATTAATATTTTATGGCAAACATAATAATAAAATATTTAATTGGACTGTTAGTTGTTGGTGTTTTGGATTGTTGGTGTATTTAATTCTATGAACTATGAACTGTTTAATTTTGTAATTGTTTGTTGGTATTTTGGATTAATAACCTTAAATCAAAAGTAAAAAAATTGATTTACAAATTCTTAGCGTCATTTGTATAAAGCTTTCTGCTTTTTACGGTTAAACCCTTTTGGTGTTTAGAATTATTGGCTTTACTTTTATTTTCCAGTTGACTTATTGTCTTTTCTCTTTCAAATTTTCTCCTCCTAAAACCATCTAACTTTCAAATAAATTTGTCTTCAATTTAAAATTTAATGTATTTTTGCACAGAAAATAAAAAAATGGAAAAATTTAAACAACGCTGGGGATTAACTTCTAACTTTCAAGTCGTATTAATCATGTTTGTTTTTTCTGTTAACGGCTCTTTAGCTGCGTGGATTGCCAAACCTTTGACTAACCTTATTGGATTAAATAAAGAAACCACCAATCCTTGGTTATTTTGGCCAGTAAGGATTGTTTTGATATTTTTATTTTATCAATTTATGCTACCGTTTGTTGGATTTTGTTTTGGACAATATAAATTCTTTTCTGCCTTTTCAAAAAAAACGCTATCAAGAGTGGGATTTAAAAGGTTTTTTAAAAATTCCTAAGTTATTTTACTTTTTTTTATAAGGTAGTTATAAATCCAGGTCAGGGTAAATGTTGGTATGAAATCAGTACCTAAAATACCAATTTCTTCAATAAAAGAAACCAAACCTCCTAATTTTCCGGTGGTACCTTTGTACATTCTAAAGATAATAAAAGCAGATATTGGTGCCCAAACCACATCAAAAAATTCACCAAAGAATGGAATAACAAACGATAACAACCCAACACCATCTAATAATATTCCCCAAAAAAGCAACCTGTATTTTTTTTGCATTTAAAAAAATTGAGTCCTATTTCACTTAAAAACAAATCTTGTTATTCCTTTAATTTATTTTTATATTTTTTGATGAATTTTTCCAATTTTGGATTGATTACCGCCACACAATAGCCCTGAGTTTTATTGTTATTGTAATAATTTTGATGGTATTCTTCGGCTTCATAAAAAGTATCAAATTTAGTAATTTCAGTAACAATTGGCTTGCCAAAAACCTTTGCTTCTGTTAAGGTTATTATGAATTTTTCAGCTGTTTCTTTTTGTTCTTTGGAATGATAAAAAATTGCAGAACGGTACTGTGTTCCAACATCATAACCTTGTTTATTCAAACTTGTAGGATCATGCGTACTAAAAAACACTTCTAAAATTTCCTGGTAAGAAATAACATTAGGGTCGAAATAGATTTGAAGCGCCTCTGCATGACCCGTATTACCTGAAGTAACTTCGCTATACGTCGGATTTTTTAAAGTACCTCCTGTATAACCTGATGTTACTTTTTCAACACCTTTTAATCGTTGAAAAACGGCTTCTGTACACCAAAAACAGCCATTCGCTAAAGTTGCAATTTCAAATTTATTAGACATATTCATTTTTTTTGAAATGATTGATTGCGCATAAGAATTAGGTAATGCCAAAGCAAAAAGAACTAAAATTAATGCAGTTTTCTTCATTTATTTAAATTATTAAAGATAAGGCAAATCGCCCTAAATACCGCTCGGAATCAATTTTCTTGGAAACTGAACCAAACTTTCAGCTCCGTTTTTACCTACACTAACCACGCCAAACAAATAATTATCAATAACAATATTTTTCAACGTATAATCGGTTGTTTTTCCAACAAATCGGCTGTATTGCCATTGTGGAGAAGTGGTATCACGCCAATAAATTTTATATCCAATACTATTTTCATCGTCAACTTTATCCCATTTTAATCGGGTTGAAGGTTCAACAGCACCAGCAATCATCACATTTGTTGGTTCTAAAGGTGCTGCGGCCAATGAAGCCAATGTTAAACAATTTACCGCTGTTAATTTTGCGGCATAATCAAAATTTACACCTTCCAGCACATCACCATATTTAATACCATTTTCAACTCTGGTATCCTGATGTTGTCGGTTATAATTCTCGTTCATTTCCATAATCCTTACCCCTGTAAAACCTTCATCATTAAAAGGTCGGTGATGTCCTCCCCTTCCAAATCTGTCCAGTCTGTAAATCATAATGGCATCCAAATTGGTCATATATTGTTCCGTTAATTTATCAATATAACGTGCCAATTGGCGAGAAGTTCCATCGACTTCACCACCATAAAAACGCAAGCTGTTGCGTTCTTTTTCAGTAGTATTAACTGAAATGGCTTCAGAAAAAACCCTAAACGTACTGTTGTCAATTACGCCATTAATTCCTTCAATATTGCCAATCATATCATTATTTAAAACTGCAATGATGTCCCAACCTTTTTCTTTGGCATATTTCGCCAAAATTTTACCGCCATACAAACCTTGTTCTTCACCTGATAAGCCCACATAAATAATAGAAACCGGAAATTTATATTTGCTTAAAACACGTGCAGCTTCTATTGTTCCTGCCAATCCGGTGGCATTGTCATTTGCGCCGGGCGCATCTGAGGTAAAATTATTGACATCAGAAACACGGGAATCAATATCACCAGTCATCATTACATAACGATTTGGATAGGCTGTGCCGCGTTGAATTGCCATCACATTTACCACTTTGGTATCGGTAATAATTCTGCTGCCGTCGGCTTTTACCAAATCGCCCAAGTAACTCACTTCTATACAGTTATTGCAATTTTTTGACACATTATCAAAACTGGATTTCACCCATCGGCGTGCTGCGCCAATTCCTCTTGTTTTAGAAATGGTGTCTGATAAGGTATGACGCGTTCCAAAACCTACTAATTTTACAACATCTTTTTCTATGCGTTCCGCAGAAGGCGCTGTAGAAATTTCAATCAACATTTTATCGATTTCCGATTGTGAAAATGCTGTGGTGCTTGCTATTATAAAAAGCGCCATCATTGTATATTTGAAGGTTTTCATTTTTTCATTTTATTATATATTGTTTAAAGTGCTTACTGTCATTTCAAGCATTTCTTCTGTAAAATCTATATGAGTAACCATTCTCAATTTACCTTGTCCCATTGCGCTTATTGAAATTTCGGCTTTTTTTAATCGATTCACAAAATCTTCTTCATTTATAGCATCAATGACATTGAAAATAATAATATTGGTTTCAATAGGTTCAACATATCTCACCAATTTACAATTTTGAAGTGCTGTACCTATTACTTTTGCACGTGCGTGGTCAATTGCCAAACGGTCTATATGATTGTCCAATGCATAAATTCCTGCCGCAGCCAAATAGCCAACCTGACGCATTGCACCGCCAAATATTTTTCTAATTCTTAACGCCTTAGCAATATGTGCTTTGCTTCCTAAAAGCAGCGAGCCAATTGGCGCTCCTAATCCTTTCGACAAACAAACTGAAATGGTATCAAAAACTTCTCCGTATTGTTTTGGCGTTTCATTTTTGGCAACCAAAGCATTAAATATACGCGCGCCATCCAAATGAAATGCCAAATTATGATTAATACAAACCTGTTTAATTTTCAATATTTCTTCGTAATCCCAACAAGCACCGCCACCTTTATTGGTGGTATTTTCAACAACAACCAAACTGGCCCAAGGCACATGGATATCATTTCTTCCAGAAACTGCATCTTGCAACTGTTTTGCCGTAAACATTCCCCTGTCGCCATCAATTAAATGTGAGGTAACACCCGAATTAAATGCAGCGCCACCACCTTCAAAATTGTAAACATGTCCCCATTTGTCGCAAAACATTCTGTCTCCGGGTTGTGTATGCAATTTTATCGCAGTTTGGTTGGCCATAGTGCCCGAAGGAAAAAACAATGCTGCTTCCATACCAAATATTTTTGCGATTTTTTCTTGTAATTTATTTACCGTTGGGTCGCTTCCAAAAACATCGTCGCCAACTTCAGCCTCCATCATTGCTTTTAACATTTCTGGAGTTGGTTTGGTTACGGTGTCACTAATTAAATTTATTTCCATTATTTTAATTTTGAGATTTATCTATTTTTTTGAGGTCGAACTTTAATTAAATCCTTCATTTCACACTTTTCAGATGAAGAAAGATTTAATCCAAAAATACCATAATTAGTTTAATTGAAACAGACCAATCAAAATTATTTGCACTTATTAAAAATGAAAAGTTATTTTTGTAGTCTCTATACAAGAAAATGATTACAAACGAACATCTAAATAAATTACAGGAACGTATTGGCAGGTTAAAAACTTATCTTGAAATTGACAAAAAAGAAATAGAAATTTCAAATGAAGAAGAATTAACTGCAAATCCAACTTTTTGGAACAATTCCAAAGAAGCCGAAATAGTAATGAGAAACCTTCGATTCAAAAAAAAATGGGTAGAGGATTTTAATTTCATAGTAACCAACTTTGATGAATTGACGGTACTACTGGATTTTTATGCTGAAGGTGAAGTAACTGATAAGGAAGTTGAGCAACAATATAAAACTTTGCTGATTTTATTAGAAGATTTGGAGTTTAAAAACATGCTTTCCGGTGAAGGTGATAATTTAAGTGCGGTTCTTCAAATTACTTCCGGTGCAGGTGGTACAGAAAGTTGTGATTGGGCGCAAATGCTTATGCGAATGTATTTAATGTGGATTGAAAGTAAAAAGTTTAAAGTTAAAGAGCTGAATTTTCAGGAAGGCGATATTACAGGCATTAAAACGGTAACTTTAGAAATTGAAGGGGAATATGCTTTTGGCTATTTGAAAGGGGAAAATGGCGTGCACAGAATGGTTCGGATTTCACCATTCGACAGCAATGCAAAACGCCACACTACTTTTGCTTCTGTTTATGTGTATCCGTTAGTTGATGACAGCATTGAAATTGATATTAATCCGGCAGATATTTCTTGGGAAACTATGCGTTCCAGCGGAGCGGGCGGTCAAAACGTAAATAAAGTGGAAACAGCAGTTC
>JBAZGP010000226.1:0-6000 GCA_041652835.1 Lutibacter sp.
TTATGGCAGCATTACCCATTTCCGCTCTTAATTGAGGCGTCAATATGGAAGATGGCGCTTCTTCAACTACTTTTTGGTGGCGTCGTTGTACACTGCATTCTCTTTCAAAAAGATGCAAAATATTTCCGTGGCTATCGGCAAGGACTTGAATTTCAATATGCCTTGGAGAAGTAATGTATTTTTCAATAAAAACAGAACCATCACCAAATGCTGAAGTTGCTTCACTAATGGCGCGATTCATTTGTTTTTCAATATCTTTTTTATGTTCTACAATGCGCATTCCTTTACCGCCACCACCGGCGGAAGCTTTGATAAGAATAGGGAAGCCAATTTGTTTTGCTATTTTTGCTGCCTCTTTTGGGTCGGTTACGGCCCTGTCAATTCCGGGAACCATCGGGATATTGTAATTTTTGACAGCATCTTTAGCGGCCAATTTACTGCCCATTATTTTGATCGACTTCGATTTTGGTCCAATAAAAATAAGATTGTTTTGTTCCACTTTTTCTGCAAAATCAGCATTCTCACTTAAAAAACCATAACCAGGATGAATGGCATCTGCATTTAATTTTTTGGCTGCATCAATAATTTTTTCGATGGAAAGATAGGATTTATCAGAAGGTCCTTCACCAATGCAAACCGCTTCATCAGCGAACCTTACGTGAGGCGCATTTCTATCGGCTTCCGAATAAACGGCAATGGTTTTGATTCCCATTTTATGAGCAGTTTTCATCACTCTAATGGCAATTTCACCTCTATTTGCAACCAGTATTTTTTTCATTTTAATGTTGTTTAAAGTGTTTGGATAGGTTTAATAATTAACAGAACTGGTTGAGGTTTATTCCATTTCAATAAGAAGTTCCCCTTTTTCAACAGTTTCACCACTTTTAGCAAAAATAGATTTGATAACACCGTCTTTTGGAGCAATAATAGCATTTTCCATTTTCATAGCTTCTAAAATAAATAAGGTTTCACCTTCTTTTACCTTTTGGTTTTCTTCAACATTTACACTTAAAATAATGCCGGGCATTGGTGCCTTAATGCTGTTGGCCTTTATGGAAGAACCATTGGTAAATCCCATTTCTTTTATGAGCTGATCTATTTCATTTAAGATTTTAACGGTGTAGCTGTTTGCGTTAATGGTTACAACATATTCTCTATTGTTAAAATCGGATTTCTCCAATTCAACATCAAATGATTTGTTATCTTCAATAACATGAAATTTTGATTCGGAGCGTTTTAATAAATCCAGATTTTCAAGATCTGAATGTTTAAATTCATACTCATAAGCCTCATTTACTTTAACTTTCAAAATAGTATTCATTTTTGGTTAAAAATTATTATTGTCTAAAACAACGATGTTTACGATATAAAGATATTCAATATATTGAAAATTAAATATTTATTTAAATTGCTTTTTTAAAGAAATGTACTTTTCATTATTATAGGCATCATAATTTTAGAATTTGATAAAAATATGGTTGGTTATAATATAAAAGAAGAACAGAAGTTATTTTAAAGAAAATTCATTTGGAGATAGTTTGAATTTAGCACAAAAAAAAGACTGCCTTTTACGGCAGTCCCTTCTTTTTTTACTACTAACTAAAAAAATCAAAAACATTACTTAAACAAAGTAGGTAATGAATCTATGAGGTAAAAGTAATTTTTAAAAGGTAAATATTATATGATTTTTATCATGAAATGAAGAAATAGTCTCATTTCTTGAAAAAAATGATTGAAAATGTGGAATAAAAGTTTGGAAGTTGCGCTTTCTAACAGATAGAATGAATGTTTAATCAGCAAAAACTGTTAAAAAACGGAAAATCAAGGTTAATAATGTGTTGAAATATAAAAGCAAAAAAAATGCAATTACCTATTTTGGGATAATTGCATTTATATTTCGTGACCTCGAATGGATTCAAACCATCAACCTCTTGAGCCGTAATCAAGTGCGCTATTCAGTTGCGCCACGAGGCCGTTTTGAGGGTGCAAATATACTATTTTTTGCTTATTTACAAACTATTTTTTGTAACAAAATATCGCCAACCAATAATTGCAAGTTGCCATTTTTTGGCTTTAGCCATATCCAACCTCTTTTTAGTGAAACTTGGAAGCAAGATTTTATTGATTTTTCCGAAAATTTTAAACAGTTGTCTTTTCATTAGATAAAATTAGTTATTTAAAATGAGAGTGCAATATAGTGAGATTCATTCTCTTCAAGAAAATAATTATTTCAAATTGGGAATTATTTGACAAGAATTTACGTCGAATTTTACCTTTTCTTCGAATCATTTTCAGTGATTGCTTTAAGGATGTTTATTTTTAGGTTACTTTTTTAACCATTAGTTTTAATTTAATAAGCTAAATAATGTTTTTTTTTGTTAAAATTAAATGTTTTTTTAATAAAGATGTAAAATATTGATATTACCCCCTAAAAAAATAGGGGGTAATTAATTTTAAATTGATTTTTTATTTAGATTTGTACGATAATTAATAGTGTATTAATTTTAAACCACTAAAAAATGACTAAAATTAGATTTCAAGCATTATCTCAGTCCGCAAACAGAAAACCTGTTGAAGTTATAGAAGACACAAAAAGATCTGTCCTATTTGGCGAAAATGTATTTAATGAAAATTCGATGCGTCAGTATTTAACTAACGATGCTTATGTAGGTGTAATGAGTGCAATTGAGCAGGGAACAAAAATTGATCGTAAAATTGCAGATCAGGTTTCTTCAGGAATGAAAGAATGGGCAATGTCAAAAGGAGTTACACATTATACACATTGGTTTCAGCCTTTAACAGGAGGAACTGCTGAAAAACATGATGCCTTTTTTGAAACAATTGGAAAAGGAATGGCCATTGAAAAATTTGGAGGCGATCAATTGGTTCAACAAGAATCCGATGCGTCAAGTTTTCCAAACGGTGGAATTAGAAACACATTTGAAGCACGTGGTTATACCGCCTGGGATCCAACATCGCCAGCTTTTATTTATGGAACAACCTTAAGTATTCCAACAATATTTGTTTCTTATACAGGTGAAGCACTAGATTTTAAAACACCATTATTGCGTGCACTTAGTGCCATAGATGATGCTTCAACGGCAGTTTGTAAATATTTTGATAAAAATGTAAAAAAGGTTACTGCCTCACTTGGATGGGAACAGGAATATTTTTTAATTGACAAAGCATTAGCAAACAGCAGACCCGACATAGCCTTAACCGGAAGAACTTTATTGGGACATTCACCAGCTAAAGGACAGCAACTAGACGATCATTATTTTGGTTCAATTCCAAGCCGAGCCTTAAATTATATGCGCGATTTAGAAACCGAATGCATGCTTTTGGGGATTCCTTTAAAAACACGCCATAACGAGGTAGCTCCAAATCAGTTTGAATTGGCACCTATTTTTGAAGAATGTAACTTAGCGGTCGACCATAATTCCTTATTAATGGATGTTATGGGAAAAGTGGCTTCTCGCCACAATCTTAAAGTGCTGCTTCATGAAAAACCTTTTGCAGGCGTTAACGGATCTGGAAAACACAACAACTGGTCGCTTTCAACCGATACCGGTATTAATTTATTGGGTCCAGGTAAAACACCAATGAGTAATCTTCAGTTTTTAACTTTTTTTATCAATACCATTAAAGCAGTTCATGACAATGAAGAATTGATAAGAGCAGCAGTAGCTTCAGCAAATAATGACCACAGACTTGGAGCAAATGAAGCACCACCGGCAATTATTTCTGTATTTATTGGAGAACAATTAATAAAAGTATTGGATGAATTGGAAGGTGTAACCAACGGCAAACTTTCTCCTGAAGAAAAAACCGATCTTAAATTGAATGTAGTTGGCAAAATACCAGATGTTTTATTGGACAATACAGACAGAAACAGAACCTCGCCATTTGCATTTACAGGAAATAAATTTGAGTTTAGGGCTGTTGGTTCATTTGCAAACTGTGCAAACCCAATGACTGTTTTAAACACTGTTGTTGCAAAACAATTAAAAGATTTTAAAGTTGAGGTCGATGCCTTGATTATAAACAAAGATTTAAAGAAAGATGAAGCTATTTTTAATGTATTAAGAGAATATATTAAAGCTACAAAAAATATATTGTTTGAAGGAAATGGCTATGGAGAAGCTTGGGAAATAGAGGCTAAAAAAAGAGGATTAAGCAACAATAAAACAACTCCTGAAGCATTAAAAGCTAGAATTTCTAAAAAATCAATTGCATTATTTGAAGAAATGAATGTAATGAGCAAGGTTGAAACTAAAGCGCGATATGAAATTGAAGTGGAAGATTATACTAAGAGGATTCAAATTGAATCTCGTGTTTTGGGTGATATTGCCGGCAATCACGTGGTTCCAACCGCCGTTCGTTATCAAAATTTGTTAATTAAAAATGTTACCGGATTGAAAGATATCTTCGGAAATGAGTTCGATAAGCATGCAGAAGAACAAATTAAATTAATTAAATTAATTTCTGAACATATTAAAGTCATTCATTTAAAAATAGATGAAATGATTGCTGCGCGTAAAAGTGCCAATATTATAGCCGATGCTGAAGAAAAAGCCGCAGCATACTGTTTGCAGGTTAAACCATTTTTTGATGAAATCAGATACCACTGCGATAAATTAGAAATTATGGTTGATGATGAATTATGGCCGTTAACAAAATACAGAGAAATGCTATTTATACGATAGTGAAAATAAAATCCCGCAATTTGCGGGATTTTTTTATTTCCAAATATTGTGTTAGTAAAATAAATAGGAATGAGGGCAAAATACAATAAATTTTAATTTTAATAATACTTTTTACAATTGATATTACAAAGCGTACCGATCAATGTATAAAACGTACTACTGGCATATTTGTATAATAAATATACGGCTGTTAGAGATTATATCCCTAATTTTGAATAAGCTAAATAGCTATAAAGCGCTTTGTATTATTTAGTTGATTAAAGTAAATTACAATTTCCCCATTTTTTGAAATATCAAAAAATTATAAGTCCCCTTTTATAATTTATTTACTGAAACCTTTTTATAATATGTAAAATACATATTTATAAAAATAGTTTAGCTCCATATATAATATGGAATTATGAATAATTATTATTAACAAAATTAACAAATTTACTAACTTTTAAATTTATCATTATGAAAAAATTATTTTTAGGCGCTTTAGCGCTAATGATTGGAGCAATTGGTTTTGCTCAGAATACTGGTACTGTGACTCAAACAGGATCAAACAATACAGGGGATGTTACGCAAACGGGTAGTAATAATACAGGTACTATAACTACCTTAGGTAATTTACATAAAGATAATGTTACGAAATGGGGTAATTGGACAACTGTTGGTGCATCTGGAACAATGTTGGCTAAAGGCATAACTCAAATAGGCAATAGTAATGTTGGAAGTATAGATCAAGTCGGTTATAATGGTGTAGTTAGTGGTACTAGTAGTGCAGGTATAGGGCAAAATGGGGACTCTAATAATGCAACCATAACTCAGCATGATCTTACTGTTCATACTTGGTCAGCTTCAAATGCTGCTTTTGTAGATCAGATAGGTAATGGTAACACCAGTTTGCAAAATCAAACAGGTCGTGCTGCTACAAGTTATTTTAGACAAAAGGGTAATGATAACAAAGCTGAATCTCAACAATCTGATCAGTCTCATGCCAAAGCAGAGCAAGTTGGTGATAGAAATACATCTTATCAAAAACAAGCTGGTGGTTCGTATAATGGTTCATCATCAGATATTTTCCAAAAAGGTGACGATAATTATGCTTCAAGTGACCAATTTGGTAAAAGTAATACTACGACTATAACACAAGATGGAAATAGTAACAACCGTGGTTATTGGACAGGAATGGGTGATCCAACAGTTAAACAAGTCGGCAATGATAATAGTGCAACGTTTACACAAACTGGAGATTTTAATAATGAAAAGATGTACCAAGACGGGAACAGAAATACAGCAATATTAGAAC
>JBAZGP010000227.1:0-5982 GCA_041652835.1 Lutibacter sp.
TCCGACATAAAACTTATTTTATCATTAAATTTATATCCTAAAAACATCACCAATCTATGTACGTCTAATTCCCCAGGTTCTGCACCGTCAGGCTCATTGTAGTCTATTTGAGCGTAACCGCCAATAGAAACTCCTTCTGAAATTTTAGTACCCAATTCCTGAACACTTTTATTCGGATTTCCTTGTGAAAACGCTATAAACCCAATAAACAATGCTACTATTAATCCTATATTTTTCATTTTTAAATTTAATTGATTTAACTTATCTTTATTTAGACTTGTTATAAATAACGCTACAAAAATATATAAGTTAACAGAAATAAAAAAAACTTATTTAGAATAAATATAAATAAGCTGACTTATGTCATATTTTTAAAAAATTCGTTAAGTGTATGTGGTTGGATTTTAACTAAATAACTAATTTCCAAAAATCTTCAAGGCTTCATTATAAGCACTTTCAAAACTCATGGCATTGATATTTGTAGTTGCTTTTTGCTGATTGAAATAAGAAATTAGTTTTTCCGTGGGCATATTTCCAGTAAGTTCATCTGTTGCCATTGGGCAACCGCCATGACCCATTATGGCACCATCAAAACGATTACAGCCGGCTTTGTATGCCGCATCCACTTTCTCAAACCAAGTTGTTGGCGTTGTATGAAGATGTGCGCCAAATTCAATAGAAGAATAGGCCGGAATTAAATTTGAAAAAAGATAGTCGATAATTTTAGGTGTTGAGCTTCCAACCGTATCGGACAACGATAAAATTTTCACACCCATTTTTGAAAGTTTCTCTGTCCAATTTGAGACAATTTCAACATTCCAAGGGTCGCCATACGGATTTCCAAAACCCATGGACAAATAAGCGACCACTTCTTTATTGGTTTTGGCGGCAATGTTCAAAATTTCATTTAAAATGTCAATAGATTCTACAATCGTTTTGCCGGTATTTCTCATTTGAAAATTCTCTGAAATCGAAAACGGATAGCCCAAATAAGTAATTTCTTTAAATTGTGAAGCCTCCTCTGCCCCACGAATATTGGCTACAATGGCCAATAATTTACTTTTTGTTTCACTTAAATAGAGTTTGGAAAGTACTTGCGCCGTATCTTGCATTTGTGGTATTGATTTCGGCGAAACAAAACTCCCAAAATCTATGGTGTCAAAACCCACTCGCAATAAGGCATTTATGTATTGTACCTTAGCTTCGGTTGGAATAAAATGCGATTTTATGCCTTGCATGGCATCTCTTGGACATTCTATGAGTTTTACTTTTTTCATGGGCTCTCAAATATACAAAACCAATTAGGAAAAAAGGATAAAAATGGCAATCCCTACAAAAACTAAAATTTTAAACCATTTTATCTTTGAATTGAATGTTGGATTGTTTTTTAAGTACAAAGCAAAACTCCCAGATAAAACAGAAACCAATGAAAAAATAATCAATGATTGAAGCATAAAAAGTCCACCTAAAACATAAAATTGAATCACAATATTTTGTGTTTTGCTATATAAAAACCCAGGAAAAAAAGCCAAGAAGAAAATAGAAACTTTCGGATTTAAAACATTCATTAAAAATCCTTGTTTATAAAGTTTTAGCAAGCTTTTTTTATCGGCTTTTTTATTTAACAATAATTCTTCATCCGAAGTGTAGGTTAAATAAGCCAAATACAATAAATAAATTGCCCCAAATAATTTAATGGCGAAAAATATATTTTCTGATTGCTTTATGATTGCAGAAACGCCAAAAGCAACCAAAGAAGTATGTACAAGAACTCCCGAAATCAAGCCAAGTGTTGTTACAATTCCGTATTTTTTACCATTAGTCATACTTTGAACCAACACATAAATAATGTCTGGTCCCGGCATAATGGTAAGTAACATGGAAGCGCCAATAAACGAGAGTAGAATTTCGTAATTCATTTAAAATTTTAAAGTTCCCAAAGTTATTGTTTTTTGCTTATCAAAAAAAATTGTTTTCGCATTTTAGAATAGCAAACCAACTACTAAAAAACACAAAAACAAGTTGTGCAACATTTGGAAAAAAGAGAAAATTAAACGAGTTTTACAATAAATTTAAAGTTATGACTGGAATAGATAAAATTAAGAATAATTTAATTGACAGAATTCTTGCAACAAGAAATGAAAAATTGTTAAAAGCAATTAGTTATATTTTTGAATCTACTCAATCTGATGATATTCTTTCTTTGACTTCAGAGCAAATTGAAATGCTATTAATGAGTGATAAAGATATTGAGAATGGAAATATTATTTCAGAATCTGATTTAAATGACGCAGACTCAAAATGGCTGAATTAAGTGTTTTTTGGACTAATACGGCTCTAAAACAGAGAAATTACACTTTTGAGTATTGGAATGACAGAAATAAGAGTGCAACTTATTCTAAAAAGCTCAATTCAAGTATTAAAGAAAGAACTAACATTTTAAAGACAAATCCCGAATTAGGAAAGAAAACTGAGCTTAATAATACACGAGTCATTTCATTAGGACATTATAGTATTCTTTACAGAAAAGTTGAGTCAAAAATTATCATTACTGGTTTTTGGGATAACAGACAAAACCCAGATAAATTATTGAAATTCTTGACTCAAGAATAAAATGTTGTACAATTCTTAACCTTAAAATTTAAAGTTCAATCCCATTTTAAAGTTTCTGCCTTTTGTAGTGTAGCCAATAATTTCTACATAATCTTCATTGAAAATATTATTAGCCTGCACAATTAATGAAAGTCGGTCTTTTATCAAATGATGGCTTGCAAACAAATCCACCAAACTGTAAGCTTTTAAATTGATGTTTTCTCCACTACCCCATTGATCAAAATACGTTCTTTTTGAAATGTTTTTAAAACGCACTGATACATAGCTGTTTTTTATGCTGTTAATTTCAATTAACGCAGTGATTTTATGCTTTGGAATGTAATCAATATCAACACTTTTATAAACATAAGCATGGCCTAATTTAACTGTAGCATCTTTAAGAATATTAAATTTAATTTCGGTTTCAACGCCTTTTGCGTTTGATTTTTCATTGGAATTGGAATAAGTTATAAAATCGGGTATAATAATGGCATTTTCTTCTTCTCTGTAGAAGAAAACCGAATTGATTTCCACCTTCTTTTTTACGGAATAAATAAATCCGAATTCTATACTTTTATCTTCTTCAGGAGTTAAATCCACATTTCCATATTGTGAGAATAATTGATACGTACTTGGCGCAATAAAAGCCGTGCTTATAGAAGAAATTATTCTAAAATTATTTGAAAAATTATAGGACGGATTTATATTATAAACCCATTGATTTCCATATTCACTATGCATATTTAATCGTGCGCCAACATTGATGTTAAAACCAGATAATGCATTGTAAACTACCGTAAAGTATGGATCTACAGTATTATAATTTGCCAAACCTTCACTTATATCACCATACACACTATTGGTTTGGTTGCTTTGTTTCTGATAATTTAACCCTGTAATCATCTGAAATTTATCCGAAAATTTATAGTCGTTTATGGCATCGGCAACATAGGTTTTTCCGGTATAATCAAAATGATCTGTAGCATTTGACCAGCTGTTAAAAATATCCAGTATTCTATCGTTTTTATTGTAAGAAGCACTTGCCGACAACATTCCTTTTTTATAATCAAAGTTTGAAGAGAAACCAAATCTAAATTGTTCATTTTTACCATTGTTAATGTCTGAATCTAAAAAAGCTCCGGCATCAAAATCATAGACATCTTTGTCGTAATTGCTATATAGCTGAACATTCAACTTCTCATTAAATTTATAGCCCAAACGCACAAAAGAATTTGATGCTTCAAATTTATCGCTTTCAAATTTCACTGCACTATTTTCATCACTTGCATCTGAAAGTCCGTTAATATTGGAAAAATTGCCAGCTGCCAAATAGCTGAATTTATTCAAAATACCATTCACGGTAATATTTTGGTTGAAATCCTTTAAATCCAATCTTGAATCGTTTTGCGAATTGTTTGTTCCTGCCAAAACTTCATAATTTAAAGAAATTGGTTTTTCTGCAGCCTGTTTCAATTTAATATTAATAACGCCAGTTGCAGCGCCTGAACCGTACAAAGTACTTGCGGCACCATTCATAACTTCAATAGATTCAATTTGATTCAGCGAAAGCAAACGCAAATCGAATGTGGTATTTACACCCGAGGGATCGCTTACCGAAACCCCATCAATAAGCACAATAACTTGGCGGTCTCGCCCACCTCTGATGAAAATGCTTTTGTCTTTTCCAGCAGAACTGTTGTTGCCGTTAATGGTAATTCCCGCGATATTGTCTAAAATATCAGCAACAGATTTACCCTTTAGATGTTCAATGTCTTCTTGTGTAATTTGGTAAATAATTTTGCCTACATGTTCTTTTTTGATGGCAAATTTTGTTGCAGTAACTACAACTTCGTTTAACTGCTCAATACTGTCTTTTCTTTGTTGTGCAGTTACCGTGTTTAATGTAAAAAGTACGCATAATGCAATTGCATGAAATGAATGTTTTTTCATTTTTTTGATTTAATTAATTAATAAAATAAATCAGGTAAGTTTTTAAGTACAGAAAACCATACTCAAACCATTCTCCCGAAAGTTTGAACTATTGCAGATTTTGGCAGGTCTCCTGGCTTGCGTATTGTTAATTACCTTCCCATTCAATGAACAGTGGTTTAAAGTTACTAACAATCACCAATTTCTTGGCTAAGCTTACAGTTGCGGGAACAGCTTCGGATTTTGACCGAATTCCCTTTTAACTTGGTTATACAGAAGTATAATTAAGAACCATAATCTGGGGCGAAGTTAAATTATTAAAGTGTATTTAACCCAATTAAATTTCTAAAATATTACTTTTGTGAAAATTATTTTTAATGAAGTTACTGAAAATCTTAATTTATTTCCTTGTTTTTACAATACTGCTTCCCTCTTGTAAAAATGATAAAAAAAACAGCGAGACTGAAACCATTTTAACCGAAGAAAACAATATAAAATACGCCAAAGGATTTGATATTCAGCATTTTGAAAATTACACAAAACTTATCTTAAAAGCACCTTACCAAAATTCAACAGAGACCTTTCAATTTATACTGACTTCAAAAAAATCAAATCACGATATAAATACCATTCAAATTCCAATCAATTCCATTGTGGTGACCAGCACCACACATATCCCATTTTTGGAATTGTTGAATGTTGAAAATAAATTAGTTGGTTTTCCAAATACGGATTACGTATCCTCTGAAAAAACAAGAAGTTTAATTGCGAAAGGTTTGGTTAAAGAACTTGGTCACGAAGAAAGTATCAATACCGAATTGTTGCTCGATTTAAAACCCGATTTGGTGGTTGGTTTTTCTTTAAACAGCAATAATAAAATGTTTGCAACCATTGAAAAATTTGGAATTCCTGTATTGCTAAACGGTGATTGGTTGGAAGAGACTCCGCTTGGCCGTGCAGAATGGATTAAGTTTTTTGGAGTATTGTTCGACAAAGAAAAGGAAGCTGACAGTGTTTTTAATAATATTGAAAAAAATTATTTGGATGCAGAAAGCATAGCATCAAAAGCAAGTGAAAAACCAACAGTAATTTCGGGCGGACTTTTTAAGGATATATGGAATTTGCCTGCAGGTGAAAGTTTTGAAGCTACTTTCTTGAGAGATGCAAATACCAATTACCTTTGGGCATCTTCTAAAGGAAAAGGAAGCCTTTCTTTAAACATTGAAAATGTGTTTGAAAAAGGAAAAGATGCCGATTTATGGGTTTCTCCAAGTTATTATAAAACCTCGAAGCAACTTGGTAATGCAAATGGTATGTACCCTGAATTTAAGGCAATTAAAAACAGAAATATTTTTACTTACGTAAATAAACAAGGAGAAAAAGGTGGCGTTATTTATTTTGAACTCGCTCCTGCCCGACCGGATTTGGTTTTAAAAGATATCATTAAAATGGCGCATCCTG
>JBAZGP010000228.1:0-5977 GCA_041652835.1 Lutibacter sp.
TTTCCAGATGATGGCATTCCAACTGAAGATACGCAAGTTAAAAACATCATGATGGCACGTTTGGCTGAAACGTACCTTTATGCAGCAGAAGCAAATCTAATGCTTGGAAATAATTCAGGTGCTTTAACCAACTTAAACGCAGTAAGAACCAGAGCAAAAACAGCTGCATTAACTGGCACTGTAACCATAGAAGATATTCTTGATGAACAAGCTAGAGAATTGGCTTTTGAAGGTCGCCGTTGGTATATGCTAAAAAGAACTGGGAAACTATATGAATATGTTGTAGATCACGCTGGATATGGAAAACCGGGCGATTTAAGTTTAGAAAATGCCGGCACTCATGCCAATACCCCTGCAGATCCTTTTACATATAGAAATGATGCCAGACGTAATATGCAACCTTGGATGGTAAATTGGGTTATTCCAAAAAGCGAATTAGATTTATTAGGACCAAATTATCCTCAAAATGATGGATATTAAATAACATCTCATTTAAAGTACCTTAAAAATTGTTTTTATTTTAAGTTTTATTTTCTCTATGGATTACAGCCAATCTTAGGGAGAATAAAACTTAAAATTATAGTGTTGAAAGAATTTTTCTAATATCAAGAGAAGTTCATTTTAATTAAATTATTGAAAGATAACACAAGAAAATTTACTTAAATTTTATTTTTGCATAAGAGTTTTTGATTACTATTTAAGTTAGTTTTTATTCGCTGCTTCTGTTATTTTTATTAACAATAGCAGCATTAAAAAAAGAGAAAATGTATAAAATAAAAAAAACAAACATCGCAATTATAGGATCTGTTATTTTACTTTTTTCAGCCTGTGTTACTACAAAACCCGCTGTGACAAATAAAACTTCATTTGCGGATAATAGTGTAGTTGCCCACAGAGGTGCTTGGAAGCAACATGGTTTTCCCGAAAATTCCATTGCTTCACTAAAACATGCGATTGAATTAAAATGCACAGGCTCCGAATTTGATGTAAGAATGACGGCGGATGATTCGCTAGTTATCAATCATGATCCGCATTATAACAATTTGGAAATTGAAAAAACCACTTACGCCGATTTAATTAAATTTAAACTATCCAACGGTGAAAAATTACCAACTTTAAAAGAATATATTTTAGCAGGCATTGAAAATAATTCTTCTACAAGGCTGGTCTGCGAAATTAAACCTTCAGAAATAAGCAAGGAGAGAGGGCAAATAATAACCACAAAAGTGGTTCAACTATTTCAAAAATTCAATGCAGAACACATGGTTGCTTTTATAAGCTTTGATTATGATATTCTGAAAAAAATAAGAGCATTAAACCCAACAGTTTCGACCCAATATTTAGGAGGAAATAAATCTCCAGAACAATTAAAAGAAGATGGCATTAGCGGAGCAGATTATCATTTTTTCGTTTTTAAAAAACATCCTGAATGGATTGAAAGCGCCCATAAAAATAATATTACCTTAAATGCATGGACAGTAAATGAAGCAGCTGATATGGATTGGCTATTGGCAAATAATTTCGATTTTATGACCACCAATGAACCTGAATTATTATTTGAAAGAACCAGTCAATTTGCTGATTCATATAAAGATTATAAATTGGTTTGGTCAGATGAATTTGACAATATCGGATTACCTGATTCCACAAAATGGAATTATGAGGCTGGTGGCCATGGCTGGGGAAATAATGAAAAACAATTCTATGTAGAAAAATCGCTTGAAAATTCCTATGTAAAAGATGGAAAACTTCATATCGTTGCTCTAAAAAAGGAACATGAAAACTTAAACTATACTTCTGCCAAGTTAACAACATACGAGCGTTTTCCTATACAATATGGTAAAATTGAAGTAATGGCAAAATTACCAGAAGGAAAAGGAACCTGGCCAGCTATTTGGATGCTTCCTGAAAGTCTTCGTAAAAAAGAAGAAGAATGGCCTTTGTCGGGAGAAATTGACATTATGGAACACGTGGGTAGAGATCCAAACGTAATCCATACCTCACTTCATACCGAACTATATAACTTTTGGAAGAAAAATCAATACACTCATTTTGAGAAAATTCCCGATGTTTTTAACGACTTTCATTTATACGGAATTGAATGGACTTCAGAAAGCATTAAGTTTTTTATAGACAATAAATTATTTTATGAAGCCATAAAAGGTGAAAATGAAAAAGATGCTACCAATGAAGGTTGGCCATTTGAAAAACCTTATTATTTGATATTAAATCTGGCCATTGGAGGCAATTGGGGTGGAGAAATTGATGATGCTATTTTCCCATCAGAAATGCAAATTGAGTTTGTGAGAATGTATAAGAAACTAAACGATAAATAAGAACATGAAAAAAATAATTAATCTATTGTTTTTTATGCTGTTGGGTTTGATTTCTAATGGGCAATCTTTTACAGTAATGACTTATAACATCCGTTTGGATGTTGCTGTTGATGGCGAAAATGCCTGGGCACTTCGAAAAGATTTTTTTACTTCTCAAATTCAATTTTACGAACCCGATATTTTTGGCGTTCAAGAACCAAGACCAAATCAGGTTATTGATATTTCAACAATGCTTCCACAATACGACCAGGTTGGAATTGGACGAGAAGGTGAAGGAAAAGGAGAATCTTCCAATATTTTTTACAAAAAAGACCGGTTTATGCTGAAAGAAACCAATACTTTTTGGTTGTCTGAAACCCCAAATATTATTTCAAAAGGCTGGGATGCAGCATATAACAGGGTTTGCACCTATGCCCTACTGAAGGATAAAAAAAGTAAAAAAAATATTTGGGTGTTCAATACGCATTTAGACAATATTGGTGAAGTGGCAAGAACCAAAGGAATACAATTGATTCTTTCTAAAATAGCGGAGTTGAACACTAAAAATTATCCAGTAATTTTTATGGGCGATTTTAATTCTGAACCAACTTCAGAAATCATTATAGCCTTAAAAAAAGCCATGAATGATACCCGAGAGATTTCTAAAGAAAAACCTTTCGGTCCGTCAGGAACTTTCAATAATTTTAAACACAATGAGCCAGTAACGCTATTGATAGACTATATTTTTGTGTCAAAAAACAACAAATTAAAAGTCGAGAAATTCGCGGTTTTAAGTGATTCCAAAGATTTAAAATATCCTTCAGATCATTTGCCTATTTATGTAAAATTAAATTATAACTAATGAAAAAAATAACAATAATCTCACTTTCGCTTATCGCATTCATAGGGTGTACACCGAAAGAAAAAACCGTTTTAAACGCTGAAGAACCAATAGTAGCAATAAATAAAACCGCAGTAGTTTATACCTCTGCTCACTCCACAAATCTGAAACTTACGCTCACGGATTCCTTAGTATTTAATGATGCCAAACAACCATTGGAAACGGAATCGGCTATTTTAGTTGATCCCAACAAGCAATTTCAAACTTTTTTAGGCATTGGAGCTGCATTGACCGACGCTTCTGCAGAAACTTTTTACAAGCTATCCAAAGCAAATCAAGACCACTTTATGGTAGCTTATTACAGCGTTGATAAAGGAATTGGCTATTCATTAGGGAGAACTATTATTAACAGTTCTGATTTTTCAAGCGATAGTTATACTTATATTGAAGATGGTGATGCCGAGTTAAAAACATTCAATATTGAGCACGACAGAAAATTCAGATTGCCGTTTACAAAATTGGCCATTGCAGCTGCCGGAGGAAAATTACTGATGTACGCAAGTCCGTGGAGCCCGCCTGCATTTATGAAAACCAATAACAATATGTTGCAGGGCGGAAAATTAAAAACAGAATTCTACCAACCTTGGGCAAATTATTTTACAAAATTTATAAAAGCTTATGAAAAAGAAGGAATTCCAATCTGGGGTTTAACCGTTCAAAATGAACCAATGGCCACCCAAACTTGGGAATCTTGTATTTATACTGCGGAAGAAGAACGTGATTTCTTAAAAAATTATCTTGGTCCAACGCTGGAAAAAGATGGTTTGGGTGATAAAAAGATTATAGTTTGGGACCACAACCGCGATTTAATGTTTCAAAGAGCAAACGTTATTTTAAGTGATCCCGAAGCTTCAAAATATGTTTGGGGAATCGGTTTTCATTGGTATGAAGACTGGAAAGATGGTATTCCTATGTTTGATAACGTAAAAGCCGTAAACGAAGCTTATCCCGATAAAAACCTAATTTTTACCGAAGGATGCAATGAAAAATACGAATTGAGCAGAATTGAATCAGAAGATCCAAAATTGGCAGAACGCTACGGAAAATCTATGATTAACGATTTTAACAATGGCACAGTGGCTTGGACAGACTGGAATATCCTTTTGGATGAAACTGGCGGTCCAAACCATGTGGGTAATTTATGCTTTTCCCCTGTTCACGGCGACACAAAAACAGGAGAACTCACCTTTACCAATTCCTATTATTATATCGGTCACTTTTCGAAATTTATTCGCCCTGACGCAAAAAGAATTTCGAGCGTTTCCAGTGCAAACAATTTATTAACCACAGCCTTTTTAAATAAAGACGGAAGTGTTATTGTTATTGTAATGAATCAAGGTGATAAAGAAATAAACTATAGCCTAACCATGAATTCAAAAATGGCTACACTCGTTGCCCCACCTCATTCCATTCAAACAGTAGTTTATTAAATGATGCTATTTTAATTAGCCCTATGAAAAAAATATTTTTTATGCTATCCTGTTTTTTGTCTTTGTCCTTGTTCGGCCAAGGATATTTGCATAGTAATGGGCAGAATATTGAGGATGGAAATGGAAATAAAGTGATATTGCGCGGTTTGGGATTAGGCGGTTGGATGATACAAGAAGGCTACATGCTTAAAACAGGTGCATTTGCAGGACCACAATATAAAATTAAAGAAAAGATAACAGATTTAATTGGTACTGCAAATACAACCGAATTCTATGATGCCTATAAACAAAATGGAATAACCAAAAGAGACATCGATTCATTGGCAGTGTGGGGATTTAATGCTATCCGATTGCCCATGCACTATAACTTATTCACCTTGCCTATTGAAGAGGAAATAGTTTCTGGACAAAATACTTGGCTGGAAGAAGGTTTTTTAATGACTGATAATTTGTTGAACTGGTGTGCTGCCAATAAAATTTACCTAATTTTAGATTTACATGCAGCTCCAGGCGGTCAAGGTAAAGATGCCAATATATCCGATTATGATCCTGAAAAACCCGCTCTTTGGGAAAGTGTAGCAAATCAAGATAAAACTGTTGCACTTTGGAAAAAATTAGCGTTGCGTTACAAAGATAGTCCTTGGATTGGCGGCTATGATCTTCTTAATGAACCCAATTGGAATTTTACAGGAACAAATCAAAATGGTTGTGACGAAACTTCTAATGCACCTTTAAGGGAATTGCAAATTAAAATTACCAATGCCATTAGAGAGGTTGATTCCAATCACCTAATTTTTATTGAAGGGAATTGCTGGGGAAATAATTATCAAGGTATGTTTCCACTTTGGGATGACAATATGGCTATGAGTTTTCATAAATATTGGAACTATAACAACATCGCTTCCATACAAACAATGCTGAATTACAGAACCCAATACAATGTGCCTATTTGGATGGGAGAAGGCGGTGAAAATTCTAATGTTTGGTTCAAAGATGCCATAACCTTATTTGAATCCAATAGGATTGGCTGGGCTTTTTGGCCAATGAAAAAAATTGATAATATCGCAGGAATTACTTCAGTCTCAAAAACACCGGAATATGATCAATTACTGGAATATTGGGAAAACGGAGGCACAAAACCAACTATCGATTTCGCAAAATCAGCTTTAATGCAAATGGCTGATAATTATAAAATGAAACATGTAACCATCAAATATGATGTGATTGATGCTATGTTCAGGCAAGTTCAAACAACAGAAACTAAAAAATACAAAAATCACTCATTACCAGGAAAAGTATTTGCCACAGAATATGATTTGGGACAAAACGAA
>JBAZGP010000229.1:0-5949 GCA_041652835.1 Lutibacter sp.
ATTTTTACAACAGGGCTTAAAGATTATAAAGAAAAAGCAATGGATTATTTTGCCTTTTATTATCTGAATAAACCAATTCAGGAAGAACAATTAATTGGTGTTGTAAATAAATTTTTGTCGAAACAAACGGCTTTTAATACTGAAAAATACCTTACTTTTAAAAATCAACTAGAAAACAAACACAAAAAAATTGCGCTTCCAATAATAAATGGTGATTTTGCCATTGTTGACATAGACGATATTTTATATTGTGAAGCTGATGGAAGTTATACCAACTTTTATACTACAGATAATAAAATCTATTTCACTTCGAGCAATTTAAAAAAGATTGAAAGTATTTTAAATCAAGCTACTTTTTTTAGAATACACCGTTCTACCCTTTTAAACTTAAAGCACATTGTTCAATTCAACAATTCGGGAGAGCTGGTGCTTTCAAACAAAAAAAAGCTAATGGTTTCTTCAAGAAATAAAACAAATTTTTTAAGAATCCTTAAATTGATGAATTATTCTGTTGGTTAAACTTTCCTTTTTTTTCAACAAAAAACCAACCTGCGGAAATTATCAAAAGCAATCCATAAGAAATTAATGTAATTGTACTTCCTTGTTTAATAACCGTAGGTTCAAATTTAAATTCAATGGAATGTTTTCCTTTTGGAATTTCCAAGCCACGCAATACATAATCTACGCGGTAATGTGGTGTTAAATTCCCGTCGATATAGGCATTCCATCCATCTTTGTAATAAATTTCAGAAAAAACGGCAAATTGAACAGTAGTTGAAGTAAAATCATAAACCAATTTATTTAACGCATACGATTTTAATTGAATGCTTGCTGTAGAATCAACTGCATAATTGGTTTTAAATCCTTCGGAAACAAAACTTTTATCAATAACTGCTTCGGTTTTTGTTTTTAAACTGTCCAAAGCCAATATTTCTTCATTGGCGTTGTTAACAATTTTTACAGTACTTACCAACCACGCATTTCCATTAGGACTTGGATTTTGTTGCATAATTTCACGTCCACTTTCGTTTTCATAAATGAAATATTTGGTGTTCAGCATATTTAAAACCTCCACATTATTTTTAGCGATTTGGTAATCGTATAATTCTTGATAACGTTCCATTTTCGCTGCGTGATAGCCACCAATAGAATTGTGAAAATAAGAAGTGCTTCCGTCATTCATGGGGTTAACCACAAAATTGGCAACCCTATAATAACTTTTGTCTTTTAAAATTTCATTATCTATTTCTGAAGCCACAAAAGGTTTGTCAATTTCTCTGGAATTTTGGAAATCGGCATTATTTACATAACGTTTATCCACAGAAACCAAATCGAACAAAATCAAACCAGCCAAAATAACTATGGATATATTTGTGCTTAATTTTTCTTTTACAAACAACCATAAAACACCTGCAGAGGCCAACACTAACAGTAAAGTTCGCAAACTATCGCTAAAGAAAATCGCTTTTCGATCGGCAATAATTGCTTCCAACAAACCCGGTAATAGTTGATCGTAACTTGCATCTCTCAATCCTTCAAAAGAAAAAAGGCTTGTGCCAAAAACAATAAAAATTAATGCGATGCCTCCAGTAATAAAAAGGGTATTTTTCAACGCTTTTAATTTTATTTCTGAAGCAATAGATGCTGAAAAGTATTCTTTTAACGCTAAAATCCCCAACAAAGGAACAGCCAATTCCGCAATTACCTGAATGGATGAAACCGCCCTAAATTTATTGTACATGGGAACAAAATCAATAAAAAAGTCGGTTAAAAAATTCAGATTTTTTCCCCAGCTCAACAATATTGAAAAAATAACTACACCCACCAGCCATTTTTTAAGTTTTCCTTTAACCAAAAAAATACCCAAAACAAACAAAAACACAAGCACAGCGCCAACATAAGCCGGTGCTTCCACAATGGGCTGTTTTCCCCAATACATCGGTGCAAATTCAGTAAATTCTTTGGCCTGTCGAGGATCTGTTTTGCCCTTCAAAAAATTATAAATATTGGAATCAAGTCCAACATTTTCATAATTTCCTCCGCCCATAAATCGTGGAACAAACAAATTAAATGTTTCTAAAATTCCGTAACTGTACTCGGTAATATAGTCTTTTGACAATCCACTGGAAGCTTCTTTAGGCGAACCATCCGGATTGATGGTTAGTTCACTTTTTCCTCTTGTACTGTGAGATACATATTCTTTTGTTGCCAATAAACTTGTTGCGTTTGTGCCAACAGCCAAAACTACAGCAACAATTAAAATAGCAATACTTTTAAAAAATGAAGGTAATTGTTTTTCTTTGAAAGCTTCTATTAAATAGAAAATTCCCAAAATTAAAACCGCAAAAAACAAATAGTAGGTCATTTGTGGATGGCTTGCATTAATTTCCAAGGACATCGCAACAGCGGTCAACAAAAAACCCCATAAATAATTTCGTTGCAACACCAATAAAATTCCTGCCAAAACCATTGGCATATAAGCAATTGCATGTGCTTTTGAATTATGCCCAACACCCAAAATAATAATGAAATACGTAGAAAAACCAAAGGCCAAAGCGCCTAAAATTGCCAATTTATACTCTACTTTTAATACGGTCAACAAGATAAAAAAGCCTAAAAAGTAAAGAAAAAGATAATCTGCCGGTCTTGGTAAAAATCGTAAAAAACGATCTATTTTTTTTATATAATCATGTGGATATAAAACACTTAAATTATAAGTTGGCATTCCTCCAAAAGCAGCGTTGGTCCAGTAGGGTTCTGCCTTATTTTCAGCTCTGAAATCGTTGATTTCTTTAGCCATTCCTGTAAAATGTTTTATGTCATTTTGGAATATTTTTTTTCCTTCCAAAAGCGGAGAAAAATAAACTACAGATACTAAAACAAAAATTGCAAGAGCAATTAGGGTTGGAAATGTTTTTTTTATGAAAATCTTCATTTATTTATCATCTTTAACTTCTTCATAATCAACATAATCACCAATACTTTTATTACCTTCTTTATAATCTGAAGGTTTTTTGGCAATAACGGTTTCACCCACTTTACCGGTTGAATTTCCTTGCTGATTTTGATGTTGCTGTTGTTGATCTCTCATTTTTTTCTCTACATTATCAACAATCTTTCTTACAAACAAAGGCAAAATATACCTTCCTATAAATTTAATAACATAATATACAATTACTATAATTGCTAACGTTCTTAACAATCCCATTTCATATAGTTTTAATAATTTTCAAAAATAACAATTTGAGAGCAACTAAATCATTTAATTATATAAAATCTTATCTTTGGCACACCAAACCATTTAATCTATGAAAAACATTTTAATCTTAGTGGTCTTTTTGTTCAATTTTCAAATGATTAATGCACAATATACAGAAATTATCAACTCAAAAAGACCTGGATTTTCCGAAAGTCCTTATGGAGTAGGAACCAATGTTTACCAATTTGAATTCGGCATGTTTTACAACAGCGACAATAATAAAGAGGCAACTGCCAACCCAAAAACTTTGGGAGGTGAATTGTTTTTCAGAGTTGGAAAACTTAAAGAAAAATTAGAATTTAACGCCAACGTTGCCTACCAACGCGATGAAGTAAAAAATCCATTGGGTCCAAATTACCATATTAGCGGAATAAGCGATCTTACCGTTGGTGCAAAATATTTAATTTATCAGCAGGAATTTACCGACAAATCAAAAGAAATTCGCAGTTGGAAAAGAAGAATGGCTTTTGATAAAAAGCGTTTAATTCCTTCTGTTGGGGTTTACGGCGGAGCGCATTTGGATTTTTTAGGAGAAGATTATAAAAATGACGAAATTAGCTACAAAGGTGCGCTTTTGTTGCAAAATGATTTTTCTGACCGATTGATTTTATTAACGAATATTATTGCCGACAAGATTACCTCAGATGATAAATTTTACTCTTATATTGTTACAATGACTTATGCCATTAATGAAAACTGGTCGTATTTTATTGAAAATCAGGGGAAATATTACAACGATTTTTCACCCAATTATCAGTTTGGGACAGGAATTGCTTATTTGGTGAATGAAAATTTACAATTAGACACTTCCGTAAGAACCAATTTTTTAGACGATTATTCATATATATATGCAACTGCAGGACTTTCCTGGCGCATAGACCGTCATAAGGATTCTTTTGTCTACAAAAATTCACCAAACGAAACGATGTCTAAGAAAACACAACGAAAAGGAATTTTTTCAAGACTATTTAAAAAGAAGCGCAACTAATTTGAAACCTATGATTACACTGAAAGAAATGATATCAAAAAAGGAAATGAGAGCGTTTGTTGAATTTCCTTTTAAACTTTACAAAAACAATCCTTATTGGGTTCCTCCTATCATAAATGATGAAATTGAATCTTTCAACAAAAGAAAAAACCCGGTTTTTCAACATGCAAGTGCCAGATATTTTGTGGCATTGAAAAACAAAGAAATTGTTGGACGAATTGCCGCAATAATTAATTACACCGAAATAAATGAACAACATGTAAAAAAAATGCGTTTTGGCTGGTTCGATTTTATTGATGATCTTGAAGTTTCAAAACTGTTGTTGAATAAGGTAGAAGAAATTGGTAAAGTGCATAAATTTGAATTTATGGAAGGCCCTATGGGTTTTTCAAATTTAGATAAAGTGGGTGTTCTAACCGAAGGTTTTGATCATATTGGCTCAATGATTACCTGGTATAATTATCCTTATTACCAAGATCATTTTGAAAAATTGGGCTTTTCAAAAGAGAAAGAATACAATGAAAGCAAATTTCCTTTTTCAAATGTAAAAACTGAATTCTTCTTAAAAGCTAGTGGAATTATTAAAAAACGCTATGAACTTAGGGCTATCAATTTTACCAAAACAAAAGATATTTTACCTTATGTGAATAAAATGTTCGATTTATTCAATGAAAGTTATGCTTCATTGTCATCATTTGTTCCCATTTCGGATGTTCAAAAAGATTATTTCAAAAAGAAATTTATCCCTTTAATCAACCCTGAATTAATTACTTTTGTTGGAGATAAAAACGATAATTTGGTAGCTTTTGCCATTACGATGCCCTCATTTTCTAAGGCTTTACAAAAATCAAAGGGTAAATTATTTCCATTTGGTATTTTTCACTTATTGAATGCAAAAAAGAATAGCAAAGATGTCCTTTTTTATTTAATTGGCGTTCATCCCAGCTATCAGAATAAAGGTGTTCATGCCATTATTTTTGAAGAGTTTTATAATGCTTATACCAAAAAAGGAATTAAAAACTGTTTTAGAACCCCAGAACTTTCAACCAATTTGGCTGCAGCAGCACTATGGAAAAATTTTGATCCGGTAATTTATAAAAGACGATGCACTTTTAGAAAATCTTTATAATGCAATTATTTTACAATCCAGAAATAACAACAAATACAAAGCAGTTTTCTTTTGACAAAATTGAAAGTCGACATATTGTGCGGGTTTTAAGAAAGAAAGAAGGTGATAAAATTTTTATAACCAATGGTTTAGGACAATTATTCACCTCGAAAATACTGTTAGCAAACGACAAAAAATGTTTGGTTGAAATTACAGATTTGGAGACCCAAAAAAACGATAGGAATTATTATTTGCATTTGGCAATTGCACCCACAAAATTAAACGACCGTTTTGAATGGTTTCTGGAAAAAGCTACTGAAATTGGTATTGATGAAATTACGCCTATTATTTGTGAACATTCTGAACGTAAAGTGATAAAAACCGACAGAATGGAAAAAATTATTCAGGCTGCAGCAAAGCAATCCCTTAAATTCCATTTTCCAAAATTGAATGAACCCATAACTTTTAACCAATTTATAAATTCATCTTTCAGCGGACAGCTTTTTATTGCGCATTGTGAAGAAACTGACAAAAAATCATTAAAATCTGAATTAAAAAAAGGGATAAATACCACAATTCTTATTGGACCTGAAG
>JBAZGP010000230.1:0-5933 GCA_041652835.1 Lutibacter sp.
AGGTGGTTTTAATAAAAGTGCTTTCCTTGTTTTTGCAACACCAATATTATTGTAATTTTCTCTAAACGGAATGTAACTGTTTACCTCCTCAAAGGCAGTAATTGCTTTATCATAATTCTTTTCCTCAATAGCCATTAATCCTGCTTTAAAGCCTTCATATAATCTTTTCGCCTTTTCCTGTGCGGAGTAGGCAATTCCTTTTCGCTGTTGTTTGGTTGGATAACCCGGTAGTACATCTGACAAATGATAGTACGCGTATATTTTGTCTAAAAGAATTGCTTGTAAATTGAAAGGAGAATAACCGGCTGCAGCTGCATAGAAAAGACCTTTTTGGTCTGCTTCGGTTTCTTTACTTATATTTTCGTTAAGCGTGGTGCTTTTTAAAATAGGCACCAACGATTTATTGGTATTTCGTATTGCAAAAGCATAATCAGAACAAAAGGTATGGTCATTATAATAATGTGCCAACTCATGACTAATAATAGTTGATAGCGCATTCAAACTATCTTTTCCAAAATTGCTGCAAATATCATATAAATGTCGATCAATATTTATAGTGGGTTTTGGGTAAGCTTCATAAAATGCTGGTCTGCCTCGTTTAACATTGTCATTCAAAATAATAAGTTGTGGAGCAGTTTTTGCACTTCCATAAGCCAGTACCAATTGATCAAAAACAGTTTGTATTTGCTTAGTGGTATTTACTTGCCCAAATAGAAGAAATGGCATATAATATAAAGCTATCGTAAATATTTTTTTCAATATTTTTTTCTTTTTCTTAATCATTATCAAAAATAATGCGTTCCAATGCTTCTAAAACATTGGAATCGGTTTCTATCCTAAATTGTTGAGGCTCTTTTGAAATCAATAGCTTGAAAAATTGATCGTCCTTCTGCAAATAGTAGTGATCCTTAAACAGTATTATTTGATTTTCTTTTGAAGTAGGGTTAAATAAGTTCAAGACTTTCCCATCAAAAACATACTGATTTTCTTTTTCTTTTAAACTTTGAAGTTCTTCTTTTAATGCCGAAATTCTCTTATTTAATTCATTCGTTATGGCAATGGAATCCGTTTTTTTAGCAACCAATAAAGTATCTAATTGTTTTTGATAGTTAAAAACAGCTTTGTTTATTGATAAAACCCGCGGTTGCAGATTGTTGAAAACAACAGTAATTTTTTCGGTATCTGGTGTAAAACCGAAACTGATTTTTTTTAATACTGGGCTTGTTATGGAATCAGTAATAATAGCTGTCAATGTTTCGGTTTCAATTTCTAAAATACCATTCGTTTTAACAATAGTATTTTCTTTTTTAAGAGAAGTGCTGTTAAAATAGAAAACGCCGGCTGTTATTATTATGGAGGCAGCTACTGCATACTTAATCCAACTTAAGGAAATAACTTTTGATTTTGATGTTTCTTTATCTGAGCTACTTTGGTCTAAAACAGGTTTTTCTTCTTCAACCTCAGCATCCCAAAGTTTCATTTTAGCCTTTAAATCTTCACGGCCTTTTTTTTTAGCAGCATTTTCAATATCGGTCTCAGAAAGTTCAAAGTTTAAACGGTCAGCCATTGTTGGTAAATCCGATTTAATACGACTCCTTTCAACGCTTTTAATGGCTTGTTGCAGCGTTTTGAAAAACTGAACTTCTTTTATAAAACTTTCATTTTTTAATAAGTATTTTGTTGTTTCCGAAGTTTCTCCCAAGACATAAGCTTCTGCCAATTCCTTTAATATTGAAGTGTAATAACCTGGTAATTTAGTAATCACTTTTTCAGTATCTTCTAATCCCAGACAGTAAATCGCAGCATAAAGTGGCTTTGGGTCTGTTTCATAATTCAGAAAATCATAGGCAACCTTTTCCCAAAAGGCATCATTCAATTTTTTAGAATCAAATTGAGGATCTTTTCCCAATTGGGGTAATACTTTATTTTTTATAATGGTTGTTGCTGTTTTCATTTTTAAGATTGCAAAATGTTATACGCCATTTTCTCCAATCGCTTTTGGCATTTGGCTTTTTGATTTTTTGTGTTATCAGCATTGCTGTAACCAAAATGTTGCGTCAAATCTTTTATTGATTTTTTATGATACCAAAATAAAGTCAGTAATTCATAACAATGTCCACCCGCTTCTTTCATCGCTTCCAATGCTTTTTCAAGGGCAACTAAAAGTGTTTCTTTTGGGTCGTCAATTTCATCTAATGCATCTGTAATAGTTTTGTCAAACCCAAAGTTTTCATCATCGTCATTTTCTTCATTACCCTTGTAATCTTCATATGAAGCAGTTTTATTATCAGTTTTAAATTTATTAAACAATTGAAATCGGCAAACAGAGTTCAAATACGTTTGTAAGGTCGAGGTTAATTCAAAATTACCTTTGATAATTTTTTCATATAAAACAATCGCAGCATCATGAAACACATCATCTAATTCGTAATCATTTAGCCTATAATTCATTTTTCGCATAAACTGAATGCAATACATTTTTGACCTAATATAAACTTCTCCCAAATACTCCTGATCCTGCTGAATTAGCACTACCAATTCTTGGTCGGTCAAATGCGATAACCTTTCTCTTCTGTTCATTACTGTCTGTAATAATTTGTAAACAATTTTTAAGGTTACAAATTAAATATTTTTTTTGAGACAGCAATTCTTTTAAGCATTTATAAATTGGAAACAATACCTCACATTGTTTTGATGTGAGGTTTTTAAAGTTCAGTTCTTTTTTAGTTACCAGAAATGTACATTTTCTTTCCACTACTTTTTTTCTATTGTGCTAATCCTTTTTAAAATCCCTCAAAAAGAGTTGTCTTAATAATTTGTGAAGGTGTAATGTCAATAAATCCATTAGTAGTTTGAAATACATCATAAGCTCCAAAATTGTTTGTTGAAATTATTTGTGACGGAGCAATATCAGAAAATCCATTGCTTGTATTAAAAACATCAAATCCACTATTTAAATTTGATTTAATTATTTGTGAAGGTGTTATATTTTGAAATCCATTAGTATTCCCAAATATGTCATAACCTCCATTTCGATTTGATTTAATTGTTTGAGTAGGTGTAATGTTTTGAAATCCATTAGTGGTTCCATAGATGTCATACCCACCATTTATATTTGATGTAATTGTTTGAGTAGGGGTTAGATTTTTAAAACCATTGGTCGTTTCGTATATATCATAACCTCCAGAATTGTTTGTACTAATAATTTGTGAAGGAGTAATATTAGCAAATCCATTAGTAGTTCCATATACATTGTAAGATGTTTGTGCATTCAAACTAAAACAAAGTGAGAATAAAGCGATTGATAATAATTTTTTCATAATAAGTAAGTTTTAAATTGTTAATAAATTAGTTGTTTATACCTATTAATATCTGAATGAGGAAAAGGTAACCCTATGTTTAATTTTTTTTCTGCATTTTATTTTATAAAATTTAAATTCAAATATTATGAAAGATAAAAATAGTAGAAAAACTATAGAACAGATTTTTGCAGTTTATTTTAAGTTTAAAAAATAAGCCAACCTCTTTTTCCAATATTTCTTCAAAGCCAAGTAAATAACATTGAGTTCTTCTTTTTTTTCGTATTTTTGGATGTTTAAATAACCATAACAATTACAAGATTTTTTATTTTCAAAGCACAAGTAAAATGATGAAAAATAGACTTTTAACACTCACATTAATCTTTGCTTTTGCTAATTTTAATGTTCAAGCACAAAGAATTTCTGTTGCAGCAGCTTCCGACTTAAAATTTGCATTGGATTCCATCATTTCAGTGTATCACAAACAACATCCAAAAAATACAGTTGAGGTAACCTATGGCTCCTCTGGAAAATTTTTTGAACAAATTCAATATGATGCGCCGTTTGACCTTTATTTTTCAGCCGATGTAAGTTATCCTCAAAAATTAAAAGAGAAAGGATTAACCATTTCTGATGTAAAAACTTACGGCATTGGAAGAATTGTTATTTGGAGTAAAAAAATTGACCCAAATAAGGATAAAATGAACAGTCTTCTTCATCCAAATTTGAATAAAATAGCCATTGCAAATCCTGAACATGCGCCTTATGGCGAAAGAGCCAAAGAAAGCATGATGTATTATAAAATATACGATAAGGTACAAAACAAGCTTGTATTTGGAGAAAATATTTCCCAAACCGCTCAGTTTGTTCAGCTTGGCGCTGCCGATATTGGTATTGTGGCATTGTCGTTGGCTTTATCTCCAAATATGAAAAAAGAAAATGGCAACTATTATATAATTCCAGAAATATCCCATAAACCATTAGAACAAGGTTATGTTATTTTAAAACATGCCAAAAACAATACAAGCGCAACAACATTTTATAATTTCATTGCATCGCCTAAAGCAATAGCTGTTTTAAAGCACTTCGGATTTACACAAAAACAAACCTGATTTTAATGAACATACTTCCAGGAAATATCACAAGTATTCAAGGAAGCGAATCGCTTTCTTTAGTCAAAATTGCAGTTGGAAACACCGTTTTTACATCTATTATCATTAACACACCCGAATCAGAGACTTATTTTAAATTGGGAAATTCGGTTCATGTGTATTTTAAGGAAACCGAAGTAATCATCGCAAAAAATGAAAACTTGAATATCAGCATTCAAAATAAAATCCTCTGTACCATAAAATCCATAAAGCACGGAGAAATTTTAAGCGAATTAGAATTGAGTTTTGAGGATTTTACCATTAAATCTCTTATAACCACCAATGCCTGCAATACCTTAAATTTGAAAAGTGAAGCTGTTGTTTTGGCCTTAATAAAAACCAACGAAGTAAGTTTATCGCCCAATGATTAATTTAGACCCTTTATGGTTAACCGCCAAACTGGCCTTAATAACCACCGTAATTTTACTGGTGGTTTCCATTCCGCTTTGTTATTGGCTGGCATACAGCAAATTTAAATTAAAGTCGGTGGTGGAAGCTATTGTAAGTTTACCTTTGGTATTGCCTCCATCAGTTTTAGGTTTCTATTTGCTGGTTGCTTTCAGTCCGCAAAATGCTTTCGGTAAATTTTTAGACCAATATTTTGACATTCGATTGGTTTTCTCTTTTGAAGGATTAATTATTGCTTCAGTAATATACAGTTTGCCTTTTATGGTTCATCCGCTTCAAGCCGGACTGAAAAATTTGCCAATTTCACTCAAAGAAGCTTCTTTTACTTTGGGAAAATCGAGATTTACAACCCTTACCAAAATTTTGCTTCCCAATATAAAAACGTCTATTTTAACCGGAATTGTATTGACTTTTGCCCATACCGTTGGTGAATTTGGGGTGGTTTTAATGATTGGTGGAAGCATTCCGAAAGAAACCAGAGTAGCTTCTATTGCCGTTTATGATGAAGTACAAGCCATGAACTATGATGCTGCAAATTTGTATGCAGGAATATTATTTGCTTTTACATTTTTAATTCTTTTGGGTGTTTACCTTCTAAATAGCTCTTTTAGCAAAGTAAATCCGTTAAATAATGATTAATTTTTACGCAGATAAAACCTTGCAAACAGCTGATGGAAAACTTCCATTAGATGTTTCATTTTCTGTGGAAAAAGGACAATTTGTTACCATTTACGGAAATTCAGGAGCGGGAAAAACCACCATTCTCCGAATTTTAGCAGGACTTACCGATACAGAAAAATCGCTGATAGAAGTAGAAGGGGAATGTTGGAACAACACCGAAAAAAAAATAATTTTACCCATACAAAAACGTGCTGTAGGATTTGTTTTTCAAGATTATGCGCTTTTTCCAAATTTAACTGTTCTTGAAAATTTGAATTTTGCCCTGCAAAAAGGTCACGACAAAAATATTGTAAATGAATTGCTGGAATTGATGGAATTGCAATCGCTTCGAAACAGCAAACCTCAAAATTTATCGGGCGGACAAAAACAGCGAGTTGCTTTAGCCAGAGCGATT
>JBAZGP010000231.1:0-5919 GCA_041652835.1 Lutibacter sp.
AGGTTATTTTATCTTGTCCATTAACACTAAATCCCATAGGTCCACGTGTAGACATTTTACTTTTTACTCTCCTTTAAATCTATTTTCTCCAATAATTCTGGTAGTGATACAGCCCTTACTTGATGCTTATTTGAATCATATGCTTGAAAAGGAAGTTTACGGGCTGACATTGAAATAAAAATTGCATAGTCCTTATAATATGCAACAGGGCCGCACCCGATTGAATCATTTAATTCGTTGATTATTGTTTTACTATCCATCTTATAAGTCCTTAATTTTTCTTGTTTTAGATATGATTGCTTCGGCTTGTGGAATTATCCATGTCTTAGACCATAGTTCAAAATTGTATTTTAGGTATTCTTGTAGTTTTTGTTTTTCATCGGCTGTCAAATTTCCCGTGGGTGAAAAAGTTAGGTCATAAGGGCAAGATTTTTTAACGCTATCGAGAATTTCCTTTGCCAAATTTTTTACACTGTAATTTTTATAATATAAATCTTCGCTCATTTTTTATTTTCCTTTAAATTTCAATGCGAGTATAATTTTGTTGTTCATTATTGAATTTAAGGTTATGTTCTTCAGGTGTTGTTTTTGTAATTTTAAATGCTAAATCATAGGCTTCTTTTGTAAAATTATTTGGTTCGTTCCGTTTGATTATTTGCCCATTTTGGAGTTCTATAAAGCCTATGTTTGCTCCAAAATCCTCATCAGCCCAAGCATATTCAATAATAACATCAGGGAATATTAAAGATAACTTCCGTATCAGTTCATCAACTTTAGACCATGCAGTATTAAAGTAGATAGTGTCATCGGTATTGCGTTCATCTAATTGTTCGTATGCGTTCCATTTTGTTCCCCAATTATCAAGGCTCCATTTATACCAGCAATTTTCGGCCCCATATTTTTGTTCTTCAGCACGTCCTAAATTGCCACGGAAAACCCATTTCGGCATAGGTGTAATTTTATTAAAGTCAATAGTCCCAATTCCGAAAATTAATTTATCCCTATAGTCTTTTGTGGCATCTTGCTCTTCAATTTTTATAAAGTCAAATACTTTATTGATTTTATTTTCAATTCCAACAATTTTTAAACGATTTGTAATATGGTTAGGCATTTTTAATTTGCTCCTTCTACATTTTTTAAACTATCACGTAAGTCTTTTATCCATTTATTCCTATCATTCGTGCGATTGTTTTCCTTGATTTGTTCATCATTATGATATATAAAATCCTTTCTTGCCCTTTGTTTTTCTCTATCTAACCATTCCTTCCCGCTTAGTTTTATCGGTGGATTATCGGAATAATAATCACACATATTATCAAACCTAATTGATTCACGTAATTGTTGAAGCATAAAGTCTTTAAGACCAACATGGTCTGGTGTAGGTGGTTGCCACGCTTCAACTTTTAAAATCATGTCATTATATTTGCGTAATAATTCCGTATTATCTTTGATAGATTGTTTAATCCTTGCTGATTCTTTTTCAAATTCTTCATTTGCTAATCTTTCAGCATCAGCAAGTGTTAGGTTTCTTAAATACGCTAACCTTTGTTTTGCTTCACCTTTTTGACCAATGTGATAAGTTGATGGTTTAAATTCATCAGGGATAGTTGCATCAAGTGAATAATCACGCATTTCAACTAAGGCTCCAAAAGCTCTTGCGCAAATCATTGTAAAATTTTCAAATGAAATTCCTTTTCCGACATATTCAGTATATCCAGTAGCCATTTTTATTTTTCTCCTTTTTCATTTATTTTAGGATGTGGACAACCATATTCCTCACAACCAACTAAGGTTGTTAAAGCCCCATGCATTTTTACAACCAATTCAGGGTTAGTTAAATAAGTGTGTGCAAGTCCATAAGCACAACTAAAGGTATTACCGCTATGGTCATCGCTTAATTCTGGTAATGCTTTCTTTTGTGATTTATAATCAAGTTCTTTCCATTGTTTTAAAACCAAAGGTGTTTTGAAATGTTCGGCAAAAATTACGGCTTGTTCAATACAAAATAGTTCATACGGTTCATATTTCCATCTAAAATCAGGGTTAGTATTACGGAATTTATCAAGTCTTTGACGAAAGACTAAGGGTAATTTGTCATAGCGCAAATCATAATCAGCCTTATTGTTTTCATAGTCATCTTTCTTTTTTCGATTTTCATCATCGCACCATTTTTGGTGTTCAATTTTTTCTTCAGCATCCGTTTTGTAAAATACCTTTTGACCATCAAGGAATAATCCACGGACAGTATAACCTATACCTTTGCCATAAAACCTTGCTAACATTCCTACTTCTGGTTTAATTTTAGAATCCTTTGGCACATAAAAAGACCAACCATCATCACGAGTAATACCATAACCATCAGTTGCATTTCCAGAAACATCTTTTACTTTAACTTCCTCATATTGGTTGTCATTTTGCGGGTAATCATTTTTCATTTTTTATTCTCCTTTTGCTTTATCGTATAATTCACAAACTTCGGCAACTATAAATTGAGTATTACTCATAAAGAATGAATAGAATTCTTTATGTTCCAATGTAATCCTTAAATGACATGTTTGATAATGTGAACAATTTGAACAATATTTTTTAGAATTATCCATCATATCCTCCATTAATTTAGTATTTCCCCTTTATCAGACATTACCGTTTCATTACGATTTTCACGTAAGGCTTTACGGTAAGGCTCAGGGTCTTTATTCCTTTACATCTTCGGATAAATTAATATAATCGCCATGATATTTATGGTTTTTACATAACTCAGGGTATCTTTTTGCCATTTTATCGTAAATAGACTTAGCATCCTTTGGATTTTTTGTAAAAACATGACCATCATTTGTAACGATGGATTCACCATTGTTTATTATCATTTTAGATGTTACTTTTAAAAAATTTTCCTTATCTGCCCTTATGAATAAATTAGCATACAAATCATGTAATAATGTACTCTCTTTTAAAGTAAGATGATATTTTAACTTAGATGCATATTCCTCAATCGATTCAATTATAAATTGAGTGAGAGTTTCATCATATGTAATTAAATATTTCCCCCATCTTGGCGGTTTATCTTGTATTAATTTTATTGGAATAATATCTAAAGGTATAGTAGATATATTATCGAATATTAATATTTGGCAAGTAGGTAATTTCGTCAATCTTTCCAGTTGGTCTGTGGTAAACGCAATAACATTTTCAAGGTTTGGTTTTTTAATCTCAAAATACCCTTCGTTATCTGTTGTAAAATCAGGCGTACTATTCGAGTGAAATTCTATATTTGTATAACCTTGTTTAACCAACCAGTTGTAAGCATTTGTTTCAGATTTAGTCATTCTTCTTTCCACCTTTTTTAGTATTTGGTTTAGGCACAGGATGAAAAGTAGAAGATGGTTGTAATTGTTGCGTTTGAGTTTTCACCTTATCACGCAAAAGTTCCTTTAAAAGTCCATCATAACTTTGCCCCTCATGTTTTAGGTTGTCCAGAATTTCCGCTGCCTCATCTGAGATTTTTATTAATTTACTCATGTATACCTCCTTATGGTTAAAGTATACCACAGTAAATTTTAAAAGTCAAATGGTCGCTAACCGTATTCGCATCCGCTCAAACGGTTGCGACCTAAACACACAAACATAAAAGTTAATTATCATCTTCAAAGATTATTTTATTTTCCTTGAACTTCATATATCTAAGTAGTTTAGGTAGAAAACATTTTTCGATGCATTCCTTATCCGTATGATGATAGTTCGGTTCTTCATTTGCTTTAATTGCAATTTCATCAGGACATCCACCATTACAATCAAAGGTTGCTATATTATCGTTGAGTATTCCAATTACTTTTTGGCGATTATATTCTATGTTTTCATCGACTGTCATTTTAACTTTTCCTTCTTTTAATTTAATAAATTTTACCGTCATAATATATTGGATACTGTTCGATGATTGTAGAATTTTTAAGTCTATCATTACTTACCATTGATTTATTCAAGTCTTGTTTTGTAAAATAAAATTGCGTTCCTAAATAAGCAATCACAATTATTGAAATAATAAACAGTCCAGTCATTATTAAAGCAAACTTTAAATGATGTTCATGTTTGACATTTTGATATTTACTTGTATAAATTATTGTTGAATTTTTCGGTTGCATCTATTCAACTCCTTTTAATTTTCCGTCCGAATTACCACCGCCATAGCGAATCAAAAAACGTATTGATTTCTTCGTCTAATACTCTGCTTACTTTAAAATCTTCATAGTTGTAATAACGATAATAAACAAAGGCTTCAGCGAATGACTCTTCCTGATCTGTTTTTACATATTCAGTAGTAGGGTCAAAAGTAAAATTCCATTTTAAACATTCGCTGATTGCGTGGCCGATTTCATGGATTATATCTGATATTTTACAATCGGTATCAGGTATGACTATGGTAGGATTGTCGTCAATTTTAAGAGCCTTTTTTATTATTGATGGACTGATGTAGTATAAAAATCTATTGGAAAATATTTCATCCTGCGGCAATACGAGTCCAGCAAAATTCATATTTGTCCCTGTGAAAAAGTGGATAGTCGGTAATCGGTCTAGGATATGTTGCGGGATTAATGAATATGCTTCTTGTATAAGTTCAGTGTATTTATAATTTAAAATTCTATTCATTTTTTCGCTTACCTTTTCGTCCGAATTCTGCGGCAAATTGTTGCCGCCTTACTTTACACGACTTACAACTATCAGAAAAATTACAAGTCAAAGATGGTTCATATATACAGGGCTTATTCATTGTGTACTTCACATTAATGATACCTCACTTGTTTAAGATTTTTACTAAAAAATTAGGCGGCAAAATCCTTTAGAGTTTTGCCGCACGTAGTGAAAAAGGTTTTAGTTTTTTCGCCATATTCCTACATAATCTTTAATGAATTGAAGATTGCCGTTCATTTCATAAACCGCTGGCCCGATTTTTAATTCGCCACTTTGAATTTGCGACAAGTATTTATCAAAAAATTTAGCAGTTATATTTGAGACAAGTATATAACCTTGCCAGATAAACGTGTATAATTTTATTGTTTGCGGTATGGATTTTATATCTCCAGCTTTATTTTTTCGTTGTAAATAAATAGTCGTAGAGCCTTGCTGGTGCAAGTATATTTTATCCTTTTCGGTTTCGTTCAATCGTTGAGTAAGTTCTAAAGCCTCTTTGAAGTCCATTATTTAATACCTCCATTTTTTCTTTGTGAATTTTTCGGGCAATTTAGCATAGGCAATCGTGCATCCGATCCAAACGATGATAATTAATAAAACGGTCATTCAACTTCAACCCATCTCATACAAGTTTGCAAAACGTGGTCATAGTCTCCACTCATAGCATCATCTTGGAATTCCTTAATCTGTTCTGGTGTTGCCCCTGCTTCTCTAAGAGTTTTGCGTACTCTACCTATGATTGAAAACGCATTACCATTATTATCAGATAGATTTACTGTAATATTAAACTTAGCCATTTTTAATTTCCTCCATTTTCTTTTTGCATTAAATACAGAAAATATTTTCCGACTCCGTTAGACTTGTTTTCAAATTGCTCGTGATATTCTGGATATTTTTCATTGAAGTCTTTATAACTTATGGCTGTAAAGTCTTGTATAAATTCAACCATAAATGCACCCAAATTTTGCTGTTGCTCTGTTAGACTTATCATTTTGTTGCCTCACTTTTTAAATTTGGTGAACTTGTAAAACATTTTGCGACAAATTCTGATGTTATATAATAAAGGTCGCCCTCTTGAATTATATAATGAGTTGAATATGATCCATCTCCATTAAGTCCATTGAACCAAAAATTTCTGTACTTGTATTGGTTATAAAGTTTTTCTATTTCATCGTAAGTAAATGGTTGCCAGTTGCCTTTGATTTGGCAAAGTTTTACTATCCACCATGCCGA
>JBAZGP010000232.1:0-5905 GCA_041652835.1 Lutibacter sp.
ATGTTGCAGGATCATTATATAAATAATCTTTAACATAATATGAACCTTTTATCCTGGTATCATTAGGGTCTTGAGCCAGCAAATTACGAACGTAATTATTCATTGTTAACCAACCAAACCCACGGCCTCCTTGTTCAACTGTGTATTTTGATCCAGGAGTTTGTTCTGCATAATTTGGCATTAAATTAAAGTTAATTTTATTTGGATTTCCATTAACTGCTTTTTTGAATTGTAAAACCCACAATGCCTCAGTTGTGTTCATATCGCCTTTAAACACTAAATCTGTTTGTGCTACCAATTTGTGGTTTGCAGTTTGTGCAATTACGGTTTCTGATTGTGTTTTAGCTTCCAGCCAGTTATTTTGCCATAATGCCACTTCTGCTTTTAGGTGTCTCGCTACTCCTTGGGCAATTCTTCCAGTGGCGGTTGGTGTCCAACTTAAATGATCAATGGCATAGGTTAAATCCTCATTAATAAGCTTGTAAATATCTGCTTCTGGAGTTTTTGCATCAATAATGTTAAGTGCATTTTCTGGTGTAGTTGGCTCTGTTGTTACATAGATATTGTTAAATAATTTGAATAACGTAAATACAGAATTTGCTCTAAAAAATTTAGCTTCAGAAATAATCTGCGATTTTCTTTCTTCGGACATTGATACAGACTCGGCAGCTTTTATTAAAGCATTAGAACGGTCTAAAATTCTATAATACAATTTCCAATAATCTCCGTGAACACCACTATTTGTTGGAAATCTGCCATTATTCAATTTTCCATAGTTTGAAATTTCTCCACCGCGAGGGACATTTAGGTCATCTTTGCCATCAAGAATAAGCGGATTTGATCCATTGTTTGCTAGGTTTTCCCAAAAAGATCTTTGGATATTATACAGAGCTACTACGCCTGACTCTAATCCTTCAGGAGTATTATATACAAAATCAGCGGTAAACCCTGATGTAGGCTCTTCAAGCAAGTAATCTTCATCACATGAAAGAAAGGAAACAAAGATCGCAAGTAGTGCAATGCTCCATTTCGTAAATTTATTAATATTTTTCATTGTTGTCATTTTATAAATTAGTTAACATTAAAGACCAATATTTAATCCAAGGGTGATTGACTTAGTGTCTGGAAAATCATTTGGATTATTTTCCGGGCTATATGATTTATAATCTGTCCAAGTAATTAAGTTGGTGCCAGTAACATAAAATTTGGCATTGCTCATTTTCAATTTACTTAAAACCGCAGCAGGCAAGTTATACGCCATAGTCAATGTTCTTAATCTAACATAAGATGCATCTGCTACTGCCATGGTTCCAATATTTGCTGGTGCACCAAGATAACTTGGACGTGGGTAACTTGTTGATGGGTTTTCCGGTGTCCAATAATCCACTTTTATTCCATTTCTTACTGATTGAAGGGTTCCTCCTTCATTAAAATTCGCTAAAAACGGATTGTATTTTGTAGCTCCTTCCACAATGTAAAGATCGGCCAACACCTCAAAGTTTTTATATGCAAAAACAGTTGATAAAGAGCCATACCAATCAGGGTCTGTATTGATAATAATATTGTCATCATCATTAACAATTCCATCACCATTGACATCTTTTACACGAATAGACCCAGCTTTCAATAAGGTAAGGTTTGAGTTGGTGGTGCTGCCCGGTTGTGCCTGAGGCGAAGCCAAAGCTTCTGCATCAGTTTGGAAAATACCGTCAAACACTAATGTTCTAATATTATTGATTGATTTCCCTATATAACGGCCTCTGGCTTGATCATCTTTAGGGGCTCCATCAGTACCCACAATACCCGATTTGATTAATTCGTTTTTGTTTTTTGTAAATGAAGCACTTATTCTCCAATTAAAATTATCATTTCTTACAATATACCCAGTTAATAATACCTCTACACCGCTATTTTTTGATTCACCACCGTTGGTTATAGTTGAACTAAAACCTGATGTTCCTCCAAGTGTAATATCAGTTAACAAATCTGTTGTTTTTGTATCGTAATAATCTACTGAACCTGTGATTCTGTTTTTAAGAAACCCAAAATCAATCCCCGCATTTGCGGTTGTTGAAGTTTCCCAAGTTAAATTTGGATTAGGCAAAACCGTTCCAGGTAAATTACCACCAACAATTGCTCCTCCAAAAATGTATGGATAATTACCCACCACACCTAAAGTAGTGTACGGATCTAAAGATTGATTTCCAACAGAACCATAACTAATTCTTAATTTCAATTCATTGATAGATTCAACGTTTTCAAGAAAAGATTCTTTATGAATTTGCCATGCAAAAGAAGCTGCAGGGAAAAAACCCCATTTATTATTTTCCGCAAATACTGAAGCCCCATCTCTACGCCCTGTTAATGTGAACAAATATTTATCCATTAATGTATATCTTACCCTTCCTAAAAATGATAAGATTCTTTTTCGTTCCTCAAGTCTGGTCACTTTAAAATTTAAAGCAGAAGATATTCCATCGAATCCTAGTAAATCATTCCCAAAACCAGTTCCATTTGAAGTTGTTTCTGAAGTGTTAATTTGATTGGCAGATTGTACCGCTGTAAAATCAAATTTATGTTCTTCTCCAATACTTACATTGTAATTTAAAATATTTTCAATTAAATATTCTTCTCTAATTGTATTGATAACATTGGCAATTCCATTAAGATTAACACCAGCTGAATGAATTTTTGAAAGGTAACTTCCTTCATCAATAAATTTTCTGCTAATAAGCGTGTTTAATTTGTAAGAGAAATTTTTTGCCAGTTTGTAATTCCCCACTAAATTTACATTGTAAAAATTATTTTTAATTTCATTTTGAGATTCCCGGATATTCCACAAAGGATTTACCGCAGAACTGCTTGCATTGGCACCGGCCAAAAGTTTAACAAGATTTCCAGAATCATCATAAGGTCCGGTAAATGGAGAAATGGTGATAAAATCTAAATTCGAAGTTTCCTTTTCTTGTTTGTCTATAGCGATATTAATATTGGCTTCAATACTTGCTCTTTCATTTATTTTTTGATTGATATTTAATCTGAAAGAACCTCTACTATACTCAGAGGAAGGCACCAATCCTGATTGGTCATAATAATTAAAACTTGAAAATATTTTTGTACTTTCTGTACCACCGGATAGACTTATTGTATTGCTAGTGATTAAACCATTTCTTAGCACTTCTTTTTCCCAATTTGTGTAATTACCTGCCAAATAATTCAAATATTCTGGTGACGTAGCGCCGTTAAAATTTAATTCATCAGATAAATAGTCTTGGCTTGGTGTATTGTCAGTTCTTTTCGCTTCTCTTCTCAATTGCGCAAACTCTTCAGCATTGTACAAATCAAAGTTTTTTGTTAATTTTTGTGAAGTTGTATAAGAACCAAGTGAAACTTTCATTTTGCCTTCTTTACCTTTAAAAGTGGTAACAAGTATAACCCCATTAGAAGCTCTTGCGCCGTAAATAGCTTGTGCAGAAGCATCTTTTAATACTTCAATTGAAGCAATGTCATCTGGATTAATATCATTAATGCTTTCAATAGCAAAACCATCCAATACAATTAAAGGATCATTTCCACCGCGAATAGAGTTTCTTCCCCTTATTAAAATATTTGAAGTTCCTCCCGGTCTGGCTGAACCTAGTGTAATTTGTACACCTGCAGCTTGTCCACGCAACATCTCTGAAACATTCGATGTTGGTATTGCCAAAGCTTTGTCCATTTCTACTTTTGAAACCGAACCTGTCACGTCGCTCCTTTTTTGCGTACCATATCCAACAACAACAACTTCTTCCAAGCTTTGCAAATCCTCAGCAAGAACTACTTTTAATGGATTTGCATTGTTGATTACAATTTCTTTAGTGGCATAGCCTAAAAAGGAGAAACTTAATGCTTCGCCTTTTTGAATATTGGAAATGGTAAAATTTCCATCAAAATCTGTAGAAGTTCCTTTCGTTGTATTTTTAACAACTATGGAAACACCAGGTAATGGCGCTCCATTTGAATCGACTACTGCTCCTTTTACTTCATAGTTTTGAGCGGAAGCAATAATTCCCACAAAACTTAGAAAAAATGTTAGTACTAATGATTTCATATATTGATTAATTAAGTTTTCATAAAAATATGTTAAAAATAATAGGTTATTAATTAATCTACCTATACAAAAAATATACATGGTAATAAAGCTTGTAAATTAAGGCGAAGTGAAAATGTGAAAATCATTAAACTTCTATCTATTTTATGAGCAAACAACACTAATTTTTAAATATTTTAAGAGCTTTAACCAATCTAAAAATAGTGAATTTTAACCAACGATAACCTTGTAGTTTTTTAAATGTTGTGGCGATGTTGTGGTAATTTTTATTGTTGTAGTGGAAATCTAAAGTTCCAGAATGTACTCAACAAGGCTTTTTTCATGATGCAAGTCCATTTTTTTGCGCAATCGGTATCTTTTGATCTCAACACTGCGCGCGGAAATGTTTAGTAAAGGTGCAATTTCTTTTGAAGATAGGTTTAATCGTAAATAAGCACACAAACGAAGGTCGTTTGGCGTTAAAGTAGGATGTGCAATTTTTACTTTTTTTAAGAAATTGCTGTCGGCATTGTTAAAAGCTTCCTGAAACAACTCCCAATCGCTGTTATTGGCTATATTTTTATTTATTATTTTAAGTACTGGCTTAATATTATTTTCATTGGAAACCAATAGCAATTCGTTTTTAATGGTGTTTAAAATTTCATTCTTTCTAATAATACTCATGGTAGAAACTGAAAGTTCCTTTGTTTTGCTTTCAATTTCATTTTGCAAATTTTCATTTTTCAGTGCCATAATTACTTTTTCATTTTCCAGCTGAGATAAAGAAAATTCCTGTTGTTTTCTATTGATTAAATTTTGCTTTTGTTTTGCATAATATCGTTTGTATAGTAGATTAGTTAAAAATAGAATTGCAAGAAAAAGGATAAAATATAAAAAAAGCATTGGAGCAGAAATTATCCATGGTCGTTGAACACTAAATGAATAGGTAGCAATATTGTTTGACACATTGTTGCCTATTCGTGCTTTTACATTAAAAGTATAATTGCCAAGAGGCAAATTAGTAAAGGAAACTTCTGAATTGTTTGACCAATTGCTCCATTCATCATAAATACCTTTAAGTTGATATTGATAATTTACTTCGGAATATTTATCAAATTTAGGAACGCTGAAAGTAAAAAACAAGTTGTTTTCTTTATATTTTAATTGGCCGTTATTTTTTAATGAAACTGCGCTGCTTTCAGCATTAAGAATGCTTTTGGCAACAGAATTTATATTTATGTCAAATTTTTTATCTTTTAGCTTGTCTAAATTTAAAATAATATAACCTCTTGAGGTTCCAAATAAATAAAGGTGTTCACTTAAATGTGTCATGTTTTCAAAGCCTGCAATATCACGTCTTAATGAAACGGGTAATGAAATTTTTACTGCTTTTAGGATGTTGTTTAATTGACCCGGAGAAAAATAAATCACATTTTTATTTGTAAATCCCCAAAGGGTGTTGGTTTTTGGATCCACAATCATATTTCCTGAAAGATAAGTATCATCATTTAAGAAACTATAAGATAATAAAGAATCCTTAATGAATTTTTGTTGCTGGTGATTGTATTTAAAAATGCCATTTTTGCAAGTATAAAGCAGGGAATTGTTATAGGTGACCAAACTTGATTTAAGCCCCTTTGGTGCACTTATTTCAGTCGAATATTTTTCAATTTTTGTAAAATTATCATTAATTTTTAATTTAAAAACGCCTTTATATTCGTTGTTTACAAATAAAAGATTGTTATCGGTTAATTCAAAATACCTGCTGGAAATGTTGAATCCTTCAATTTTATTTCGAAATTGCCACTTGTTATTTACTTTTTCCAGGACATTTAA
>JBAZGP010000233.1:0-3021 GCA_041652835.1 Lutibacter sp.
GTGGGAAATCTTAGGAGCATTCGCTATGATTTTAAATCCACAAAGCATTGAACTTTCTGAGGATGAACTTAAAGAGTATCATCTATGGTATCCACTTGCTGAATATCAAAATCAATTTGGAATTGCAAGAAAAAGTTAAAGGAGTAAAGTAAAAATGTTAGTGATAAAATGTAATATGAAAAATGCAAAGCCTGGATTTAAAACCAACCGACTGACCTTCGGCTGTAAAACGCATTGTGAAAATTGTGGTATGTTCTCTATAAAATCTAACGGAGGCAAGGATGAAAAAACTAATTGAAAAATTAACTTGGTTTCAATTGCAGATTGCGGTTTCGATAACTAATAAACGTTGGATAAGTTCAGCGGAATTGATTGAAATATTTAAGGGGAATTAAAAATGGTGAATGAAATTTGGTCTAATAAATTACCAACTAAAGAGGGAAAATATTGGTTTTATGGTGAACTTTGGAACCCAAATGGTAAACCTGAACCGGAATTAGAAATCATTGATGTTAAGAAAATATCAAATGGATTTTGCTATATTTCTCATGGAACTTTTGTTTATGAAGGCGAAGGGATGCAGGGGCTTTGGTTAAAAATGCAAGAGCCGAAACTCCCTACAAATTTTAAATACGAATTTAATGAACGTTATTTTTGGTGCGATAATCCTAAATGTAAAAGTTATCATAAAGATTGGTTTCAAGAATAGAAAACAAAAGCAACAGGAGAATCTACTTGCCATGATTGTTATAATCCATTAGTTTTAGTAGTTGATGATTCAGCAATTTTCCCTGAAAGTAAAAAGGAATAGGAGGAATAAAATGCACGAAGATATTTTACACAAAATGTTAGTGGATCAAATGCAAGTTTATACCGTTGGATTATGTCCAAGATTGAATCCTAATTTTTGCGGCAATAAAAACATCGTCAACGGCAAACAAATAACTTGTGGAGAATGTTTTATCAATTATATTTTAGAACAAGTTGAAAATTCGGAGGAAAACAATGAGTGAAGTTTATGACAACGCAATTGAAAAAATCGGCAAAAGATTTTTTATTGAAGACCGACAAGATAGATATATACCTGATGCAATTGATAAAATGTGGAACGATATGGATAATGAAACTAAACTTCACTGGTTAAATAAAGCCCGAAAACTTTTAAACTATGTTCCAGAATTGGCAATCGTTGACCGTAATTTTTCGGGCGAACATTCAACGACTCATTGTGAAATGTTAAAGCAAGGATTCGTAAAGGAGGTAAAGGAATGAGTGAAAAACATACTTGTAAATTTTGCGGCTATACAGCCGAATATCCGAAGGTAATAGAAACCACACAACGAGGACAAACTTATTATGTTTGTCAAAATTTTTCGGATTGCGTAGAACGAGGCAAACAAAATGTCATAAAAAAGAATATGGAGCTTCTAAAAAATGAATCCAACCAATGATACTATTGAAAAACTTACACGATGGCTTTGTGTTCAAAAAAACTATAATTGGGATTGCCTTAGTGAATTTTCACGCCACCAATTAAGGCTTGAAATTCTCAAAATGTTGCACAACACACCTGAAATAAAAATAGGAGAAAATAAAAGTGAATGATACCGATGTTCATGAGGCGCAACTCGCTCTACTAAAATATATCAAAGTCAATTCAAAAACACTGGATGAACTTGAGGCGATTATCAACGAACTATATGAAAAATTCGGGCTAAAATAGTCCAATATTTTGCGCCAAAAGTCTTGACATTTGACTTACAATAGTGTAGAATATTAATAGCGAAGTAAATAAAAAAAGTGAGGAACAGAAATGGAAATGATAGGATATCAAATCTATACAACCACTAATATCAAACCAATTGGAACTTTTAAAACACCTGATATATCTGACACATTATTTATGAGCGAAAATGAAATAGAGTCTGGTAATTCCATAGTAGGTGTATCGCTAAGCCCTGTAAACAAAAACATAATCAAAATACAATTGTGTAAAAATCCACAAAACATAGTCTATGATAAAAAATATCGAGAACTTTGGGTTGGTATTCCATCAGGGTTAAAACCTGATGAGTATGAAATACTTTGGCCTATACAAAGCATTGATAAAGAGGTGGCATATATTGCCACAGAAATCGGGCAAGTCTATGACGACTTTAGAAAAGTTGGAGCGTAAAACAGTGAGGCAAAATTATGGAAGATTTTAAAACATACGAACACGAAAGTTATGGAGTGATTGAAATAGGCAGAGCGCAATCGAGCGGCAATGAACCCTTATTCGGTAGCAGCATTTTACATCATAACTTTATCCGTATATCAATTCAAACCGCAACCTTAGACAGAGGGCTTAATAGAGATTGGATACACGGACGCAAACATATTGTTGATTTTAAAATGTCGCCTACTCAATTCGCTGACGCAATAACTTCTCTTAATGTCGGCGGCGGAATTCCTATTACACTTGAATACGTTATCAATGATGAAAAACCTTATCGTGATGACCCGCCTTACGAAAGTAAAACACAAATTTTTAATAAAGAATTCGATCAAACTTGTAAAGATTTAGCAAAACAATTTGACGCAACTATTAAACTTGCTGAAGAAACTCACGCTCAAAAAAGATTGATAACCGAAATACAAATGTTGCGGCAGACAATTGCAAACAATATGCCTTTCATAAACAATTCCTTTACAGAACAAATGGAACATACAGTTAAAGAGGCGAAGGGTGAAGTCGAAGCCTTTGTTGAAAATACAATCCGGTCTTGTGGCATTGAGGCAATCCGTAAACAATCGCCACAATTACCAGAGGCACAAGTTATTAATGGCGAAGTAAAGGAAATTGAACCACCGAAAACTTGGGATAAATCAGATGATGAACAATTATTCCAACATAAAAAAGATAGTGAGGTAAAATAAGGATGACAACTAATTCAACTAAAGAAAAAATATTTTATAAAGCCAATGTGGAACATGAACCTATCGGCATATGGCAAGGTGTAAATTTGCGGCAAATTTATA
>JBAZGP010000233.1:3031-5870 GCA_041652835.1 Lutibacter sp.
ATTTATAATGACTTACGTTTTAAATTTTGCATCGAACCCTTTACCGAAAAACAAGCGATGAATGTTGTTAAAGATGTAAAGGTTTTAGCGAAACTTATAAACGATAAATATTTAATTGCTACTCACAGTGAGGATGAATAAAAATGGAACCGAGAATTACAGACATACAAGTTATCTATGAATTTACCAATAAAGATTCACAGGCAACATATGGCGTTTATCTTTTAAAATTTAAAGGCGAGCGGCATCTATTTATCCGTAATGGTGAATCGGTTGGAACAGTTGCACATTACTCGGACAGACCAGCATCAGAATGTGTAAGCATTATTAAAAACGATGTTAAAGAGGAATTTTTTGCAGAACTTAAAAAGATGAATGAAGTTAAATGTGAGGTAAAATGAAAATGGAAAATAGGCAACTAAAAACACAGCGTCAAAAATCTTTGTCCGATAAAGTAAGACTTCGTAAGGCAAATTCACTGGCAGAACTTTTTGCACCTGCTGAAATAAACGCAATCATTGAAGAACTTATTGGTAAAAGAGAAAATATAACAGACTTAATAGTTTTCTATCGAACCGGCGACAACTTTTACCATTCAAGGCATAATGATTTGCCGCTGGTTAAACTTTTAGGGCTTGTGGAATTTTGTAAAAATATGGAACTTAATCCACAAGATGATGAGGACTAAAAATATGAAGTCGCAAACTATAAAATTTGACCGAACTTTAAAAGCTCTTTTTGAAATTTTCATTAATGAAATCCAACACTGTGAAAATTTAGAACAAGTAAATAAGGTCTGCAAATCATGGATAGATGCTAATGATTTACATCCTGAGCTAGTGAAAACTTTTCAATCCATTGGTGATTTAGACGAGCATCTAAGGGAGACATATGAAGCAAAATTATAAAAACAAATTCAACTTGCCTTTATCGGATGAACGGATTAAAATTAAAAAACGTCCACCAAATGTAAAATAATTTAAGGAGAATTTTTAAAATGCCTATTGAAAATTTAAGAAGATTTCATTGTCCTATATGTGATTACACAACTTATAATAAAGCGACAATCGAACTCATAGAAAAAACTGGCATTTGTCCTGCGTGTCAAAATGGTAAATCAATATGCTATTCTAAAAAATTGCATCCAAAAAGATTGCCAATAAAGTATCCGCCTAATTATAAATGTGAAAACTTTATGGCGAAAAGTAAGGGCGAAAAATGAATGAACTTTTTAGAGATATGATAGAAAAAGGTTGTATAGAATTTCAAAAAGTTATACCGGATGAATTGGATTATGTCGGGCAAAAACTTGTCATTGACCCTAAAAATTTGCGGCAAAATAAAAATTAAAAGTGAGGACTGAATGTAAAAATGTCAGCAAGTATAGCACAAACTAAATGGATTAGAGGTATTCCATGCCCTAAATGTGGGGCATATAATCAACTATACGAAGATAAAGATGAGTTTGGTCGAATCCTTGCATGTTTGACCTGCGGCTTCCAAAAAAATTTGCCGCAAAATCCAACAACCACATTACCAAAAGTTAATTTTAATGAACTAAAATGACGGAGCAGAAAAGATGAACACTAAGGAATTGAACGAAAAACTGCTAAAATTTGCTGGATTTATTAAAATACTTAAACCGGAATGGTCGCAAAACGATAACAAAAATTTAAGATGGATTTATCCAAATGGACAAAAATATTCTACGCATCCTAACCTTATAACATCGTTAGATTTACAAGCCAAATGGATTTATCCAAAAATTGCTGAGGCGCAACTTGAAATTCAACTTCATAAAGATTGGGATATTCAATGGAGAAATCATCCTTACGTTTGTCAAATAATAAAATCTTCTCACTATCAAGTAGGATATGGCGAAGATAATGATAGTATGTCAATAGCCTTTGCACTTGCAGTTGAAAAATATATAGATGGATTAAATAAAACTGAGGTATAAAATGAATAGGAATGAAAATCAAAAACTTAATGAAAAGTTATTAAAGTTTGCTGGCTTCCATAAAAAACCTTTGATTAATAACATCCCGAAAAATAAATATGACCCTGACTTATTACATTATCCAGATGGTCTTATTTGTGTTAATCAACCAGATTTAGTAGATTCACTTAATGATCAAAGGTACTATCTTTATCCTAACCTACAAATATTAGGGTATGAAATTGAAATGCAAATTAAACCACAACCTGAAAAATCCTATGTATTCATAAAGAAAAATCGCATAGGACAAAAAGTTCAAGGCGCAAATTTAGCACAAGATTTTGCATTATCCTGTGAAAAAATCATTGACCGATTGGAGAAAAATAAAAATGGTTAGGGATGCAAACTATGATTGATTATATCTGGAATAGTTTTTATTCTATAATCCCACATGATATGGATATGTGGCTTTGGTATGTTGGAGTTTGGTTTATTACATTATGCATGATAATATCCATTATTGTAATATACAAATTTATTAAATACTTTAATGATACGGAGATAAAATAATGAATGATTTGAAATTTAAAGTATACGTGAAGCCGGAAAATACAAAACAAAATTATCATGGATTATACGATGTGCAAGGAATTGACTTTATTAATAAACAAGTTTTAGTCGCTCGTTCAAGTGTTTTTGAAGAACATCTTTTTGATTTTAGCGATGTGGAATTCCTAGAATTTTGCGGCAAAGTTGACAAAGACAATCAACAAATTTTTGAAGATGATATCATAGAAGATGATGGAGGGAATAGAGGCTTAGTGGAATGAAATGATGACCACGCACAATTTTTAGTAAGATTTGGCGATGAAACGCAAGAACTTTTTGAAGTAGAATCTT
>JBAZGP010000234.1:0-5845 GCA_041652835.1 Lutibacter sp.
GCAAAATTAAATCTTTTTTCGCCAGTTTTTGGGTTCACCTCAGATGCCATTCTATCTTTTATGGTTCCTACATTTTCTCCCTCACTTTCCACACTGTAAATAGTTGCTAAAGCGCCAATAAAAACTTCACGCGCAGCAAAGGAACTTATTAAAGCAATGCCAATTTTCCAATCGTATCCCATCGGTTTTATAACGGGTTCAATTATTTTTCCCATCTTTCCAATATAGGAATGTTCTAACTTATAAGAGCCTATTTTTTTTTGAAGCACCTCATTTGTCAAGTTTGCTGAAGTTTCTTGACTGGTTACAAATTCTGTTGCATTTTCAAATTTTGAAGATCCGTTTGAAGCCAAAAACCACAATACAATAGACAAGGCTAAAATTATTTTTCCAGCACCAAATACAAAGGCTTTTGTCTTTTCAACAACTTCATAAAAAACATTTTTAATTGAAGGCAATTTATAATTTGGCATTTCAATAACAAACAAACCCCGGGTTTTAATTTTTAACACATTGTGCAATAAAATTGCAGAGGAAATTGCTGCAGTAAAACCTAAAAGATACAATCCCATTAAGGTTAATCCTTGTAAATTAAAAATACCAAAAACACGCTCATTTGGAATAATTAAAGCGATCAAAATTGCGTAAACTGGCAAACGTGCTGAACAGGTTGTAAATGGAATTACCAAAATGGTAATTAACCGTTCTTTCCAATCGCTGATGTTTCGAGAAGCCATAATTGCAGGAATGGCACAGGCGGTTCCTGAAATTAATGGAATAATACTTTTTCCGCTCATTCCGAATTTACGCATAATTTTATCCATCAAAAAGACCACTCTACTCATATAACCCGTTTCTTCCAAGGTTGAGATAAACAAAAATAAAATGGCTATTTGCGGAATAAAAATAACAACGCCGCCAATACCTGGTATTACGCCTTCGGCAATTAAATTAGTGAATGTTCCTTTTGGCAAATTTGTTTTGGCATATTCACTTAAATTAGCAAAAAAACCATCTATTAAATCCATGGGAACGCTTGCCCATTCAAAAATAGATTGAAAAATGAGCATTAAAATTCCAAAAAATATGATATACCCAAATATTTTATGGGTTAAAATTTTATCGAGTTTTGAGCGCAAATCCGTTGCTTCGTTTTTATCAACCTTATACGTTTTCTTTAAAATTTCATTGATTATTTGATACCTGTATATGGTTTCTTTATGCTGATATTTTTTAATTTTTTCTATATCTGTGCTAAATGCCGTTATTTTATCATCCAATTCACCAGATAAAAAACTGCAATTCTTTTGCTGCGTAATTAACAACCAAGATTTATATAAGGAAAATTCTGGAAATGTAGTTTCTATGTCTTCAAAAAATGCGGAATCAATTTTATCTGAAATGTTGGCAATGGGATCTATATTCCAATTTTCGTAATTTTCAATTTCCTTTTTTAATTCGCCAATACCAATATTTTTTCTCGCGCTAATTAAAACAATTTCAGATTTTAATTCCTTTTTTAAGGCATCAATATCTATAGTAATTCCTTTTCGAACCATTTGATCCGACATATTGATTACCAATATAGAGGGAAATTGCAAATCTTTTATTTGAGAAAATAAAAATAAGTTTCGTTTTAAATTTTCAACTTCTGCAACAACAATAACCAAATCCGGAAACGAATTATTGTTTTCATTAAGTAAAGTTTCCAACACTATCGTTTCATCTAAAGTGGTTGGATTTATGCTGTAGGTACCAGGTAAATCAGTGATTTCAGCAGTTAAATGCTCAGAAATTTTACATTTTCCCTGTTTTTTATCGACTGTAATTCCCGGATAATTCCCAACTTTCTGGTTTAAACCTGTAAGTTGATTGAATAGTGAAGTTTTACCTGTATTGGGATTTCCAACTAAGGCGATATTTAAAAGCGATTTGCTTTTCATATGCAAACAATTTTTGTTTTAATTCGGTCATATGTAATTCGCATATTTTCATTCTTATTTGCATCACGTTTCCGTTATGCTTATTTCATTATAACAACTTGGTGATGTTAATCTGTTTTGCCGTTTCTATTCTTATGGCTAAGTGGCTTCCGTTTACCTTTATGTATAAAGGATCTTTTAGAGGCGCAATTTGTATTAATCGAACTTCTTTTCCCGGCAAACAGCCCATTTCCAATAAATTTAATGGAATAGCATCTAGGCAGAAATCTTGAATAACTCCTGTTTCACCAATCAGTAAACTTGCTATAGTATCTCCCATTATTAAGAATAGTTATAAATAATAGGCAAATATACTAAATTAGAATCGTTCTAAACAATGACAATTATCACTTATTTAGATTCATTCTGTAATATTTTAATATCAAGAATTAATCGTTCAATATCTTTGCTGTCTGTTCCATCATAAAAACCGCGTATCTGACGTTTTTTATCCACCAAAATAAAATTTTCAGTATGAATAAAATCCTGCAATCCGCCATCACCTTCATCTAAAACAGCAAAATAACTTTTTCTAGCCAATTCATAAATGTGTTTTTTATCGCCCGTTGTAATATTCCATTTTGCATCATTCACCCCTTTCTTAATCGCATATTCCTTTAAAATTGGAATACTGTCCATTTCCGGAGTTACTGAAAGTGACAAGAATTTTATATCCTCATCATTTTTAAAAACTTCCTGTAATTTTCCCATATTATTTGTCATTACCGGGCAAATGGTCATACATCTTGTAAAGAAAAAATCAGTTACATAAATTTTGTCCTTATAATCGTTTTGGGTAATTGTTTCTCCGTTTTGATTGATTAGGCTAAAATCGGCAACTTTATGATTTCTTCTCACATGAATCAGGCTTTCATCAACCAATTTAGGGTTAACGTCGGCAGGATTGAAAACTGGCAATTTTTTTTCGGGAGTTAATAGCGTATAAATACCGTAAACCATACCTACTGAAAAAATAATCATAATAATTAGCGTAGGAACTGACTTTTTAAAAAATTTTAAATCCATTTTATATTTATATTAAAAGACTAATAAATTTAATTTGAAAAATCAAATTATTAAGTTAAATAAGAAGCCACATCAATAATTTGAATTCCGAAATATTAAGTTGCAAATTTACAACAATTGGGTTTTATAATTGTTTAATTAAAATTTTAAGTCATAAAAAATTATAAAATTATGGGGTTAAGGATTGAATACTAAGGAAGCTAGTGATACTGGACGTGGATGGTGGATAACTATTTTATTGGTTAGTTTAATTAATTTAACCTATATAATGAAAATCATAATTATATGATTTTTAACAAGTTGCATTACCACTTGGGCATAATAAGAATTAATTTTTAGTAAAAGAATTAATCTTTATCTTTATGAACATAAATTGTAAAATTCTTAATATGATTAAAAATAAATGGTATAATGATAGCCATCTCTTAACTCAGTTAATTATTATTCCTCCTATTTTCTTTCATGGATTATATCTTTCAGAGGTAATTCCAAAACGAGTTAAAATTATTATTTCAGTTTCTTTTTTAGTACTGGTAATCTTAGCTGCTATAATATTATGCTTTGTACTTCGTTAATTTTTAATATTACTCCAATACGTATTTCTATTTTTACTTTTTATTGTTATTCCTAAACTTCATAAAAATTTTGTTAAAAAGGTTAATTAACTTCAATTCTTGGGTTTACAACGCTATTTAAAACCGTACATTTGTGCGATTTTAGTAATTTGAAGAAAAATATATGGAAATATTGATTAAGGCCTTACAATTTATATTGAGTTTGTCATTTTTAATTGTATTGCATGAGATGGGACACTTTATCCCTGCAAAAATATTTAATACCCGCGTTGAAAAATTCTACTTGTTTTTTGATTATAAATTTTCTTTATTCAAAAAGAAAATTGGAGACACCGTTTATGGTATTGGATGGATTCCATTGGGCGGTTATGTGAAAATTTCCGGAATGATTGATGAAAGCATGGATACCGAACAAATGAAACAACCAGCACAGCCTTGGGAATTTAGATCAAAACCGGCTTGGCAGCGTTTAATTATTATGCTTGGTGGCGTTACCGTAAATTTTATTTTGGGGATCGTAATTTACATCATGATAGTTTTTGTTTGGGGTGTTGATTTTGTAAAACCAACCGATATAAAAAATGGTTTTGCCGTTAATGAAACTTTTAAAGAGTATGGCTTTAAAGACGGTGATAAAATATTGAAATTTAACGGTGTTGAACCATTGGATGTAACTGCCATTAACAGAAATTTATTTTTAAGAGATATTACTTCGCTTGAAGTATTGCACGAAGACGGAACAACAGAAACGCTAACAATCCCTGAAAATATTGGAGAAGTTATGTGGGAAAAAGGCATAATGGAACCTTTTTCAGTAAGATCAGAAGCCGTTATTGATAGTGTTATTGCTGATTCTCCCGCTGAAAAAGCTGGCTTGCTGAAAAATGATAAAATAATGTCGGTCAACGGAACTCCTGTTTATTTTTGGCAAGATTTTACCAAATTGGTTCAAAATTCTAAAGGTGATAATTTGTCCATTGATGTGGAAAGAAACGGAACCATGAAAACGATTGTATTAAACCCGAGAGAAGATAAAACAATTGGCGTTTCCAATGCGCAATTACGCAATATGAATATTCAACATAAAAACTATTCTTTTATGGAAAGTATTCCTAAAGGAAACTCATTAGCCGTATGGACATTAAGGGATTATGTCACCCAATTTAAATATGTTTTCACTAAAAAAGGAGCGACGAGCATTGGTGGTTTTATTGCTATTGGCAATATTTTTCCGGCAACGTGGAGCTGGCAAATTTTTTGGAGTATTACAGCATTCTTATCCATAATGTTAGCCTTTATGAATCTGTTGCCAATACCGGCATTGGACGGTGGCCACGTTATGTTTACTTTATATGAAATGATTACCGGCAGAAAGCCAAGCGATAAATTTTTAGAATATGCCCAAATTACAGGATTTCTAATACTGATAGCACTTCTTATTTTGGCAAATGGAAATGATATTGTGAAACTTTTTTCCTAAAAGATTAAATATCACCTCATAAAACAAAAAACTCGCTAATAATTTAGCGAGTTTTTTGTTTTATGTAAATTTGAAGTTTAATCCGCAAGTACAATAACGTAGTTTTCTTTCATTTCAATGGTGCCGCTTTTTATTGGAAATAAATACTCTCCATTAACATTTGTAAATTTACTTTCAAATTGCTCGTTAATAGTGATATTGGCTCCTTTAAATTTAACGACTCCTTCAACTAACAATGATATTATTGGTGCGTGATGATTTAACAACTGAAATTTGCCGTCACTTCCCGGTAGAGAAATTACGTCAGCCTGTGTGTGTAAAATGGTTGCTTCCGGCGTTACTATTTCTAAAATCATAATTTAATAATTGATAATTGATAATTGTCAATTGATAATTATCAATTGAATTATGCTTCCGCTAACATTTTTTCACCTGCGTCAATTGCTTCTTGAATTGATCCTCTTAAGTTAAATGCTGCTTCAGGGTATTTGTCCAGTTCACCATCCATAATCATATTGAATCCTTTAATGGTATCTTTAATATCAACTAAAACACCAGGAATTCCAGTAAATTGTTCAGCAACATGGAATGGTTGTGACAAGAAACGTTGTGCTCTACGCGCTCTGTAAACTACTAATTTATCTTCTTCAGATAACTCTTCCATTCCCAAAATGGCAATAATATCTTGTAATTCTTTATAACGTTGCAACAATTCTTTAACGCGTTGTGCACAATCATAATGTTCGTGACCTAAAACATCTGCTGTTAAAATTCTTGAAGTA